>JBDSIH010000138.1:0-5393 GCA_039918055.1 Chthoniobacterales bacterium | reverse complement strand
TCTTGATAGCATTCGCATCGAGCTTGGGCACACGAAGCCCGAAAAATAATTTCGCGCGATGGCTCTGCAATTTCTTCAGTCGTTTATTAAAAAATTTACCGGCAAGCCCGTGGATTGGGATGATTTGGAGGAAACACTCATCCGTTCCGATCTCGGAATTCCCGTAAGCATGGAAATTCTCGATGTGCTTCGCAAACGCGAGGGTACGCTGACGGCCGAAACCGCCGCCGAAGCCGTGCGCACGGAGATACTGACGCTTCTGCCGCCATCCGCCGCGCTCTTGCGCCCGCTCCCTCTCAAGCCGAAGGTTATCATGCTCGTCGGCGTCAACGGAACGGGAAAAACCACGTCCGCGGCAAAGCTCGCATATTATTTAAAATCCAAACGCCACACCGTGTTGCTTGTCGCTGCCGATACATTCCGCGCGGCCGCCATCGAGCAGTTGAAAATATGGGGCGAACGCACGGATATTCCCGTATTCAGCAGTTCATACGGCGCCGATCCCGCATCCGTATGTTTTGATGCCTATGCGACTGCGCATCGGCAGAATATCGAATTTGTCATTTGCGATACCGCAGGGAGGCTGCACACCAAAAACAACCTCATGCAGGAACTCGGCAAAGTCAGTCGCACACTTGCCAAGCATGATCCCACTGCCCCGCAGGAATCCTGGCTCGTTGTTGATGCAACCACGGGAAGTAATGCGCTCAATCAGGCGCGCGAATTCAAGGAAGCCGCGAATCTCACGGGAACTATCGTGACTAAACTCGACGGCAGCGGCAAAGGCGGCATCGTCATTGCTATTCAAAAAGAACTAGGCATTTCCCCCCGCTTCATCGGTACCGGGGAAAAGCTCGATGAGTTCGCGCCTTTTGATCGCGATGCTTTTGTGAGCGGGATTTTATAAGCGCGATTTTGCAATGAAGGTCTTTTTCCGGCTAGCGTATGTCATTTTTGCCCTACTTATGGGTGTGACGGGTTTTGCGCAGGAAAAACCAGCTGCACCGAAGCCCCCTGTTTTCGAATGCAAACCGATTCCGCCATTTGATCCCTTGCACTGGAAATCTGTAGAAATGATTTTTGAAGCACTGCCTGCCATTCCGCTTCAGCAAAGCTGGTTGCCGGAAAAGGACAGCCGCTTTGAACCTGCGACAGTAAGCATTGGCTGGCAGCCGGATTCCGTATGGATTTATGCGCTAATGGAGGATCGGGATATTTTTAATCCGACGACGCGGATGAATCAGCTTCAGGAGCCGGATATGAATGTACCCGGACAGGACCCCGAGAGGGTGACCACGGTAATGGGCGATGTATTCGAAGTCCTGGTGCGTGCGGCAAACGCGGGACCTTATTACGAACTGCATGTGACCCCGCACAATCAGGTGCTTCAGCTCAAGTGGCTGGATTGGAAAGACTATGTCTCGACCGAGGAGAAACCGGGTGCAAAAAATCTCTTCGCCGCGCATTTTGTCAATGGAGAGCGGCTATTTGCCAGCTATGTGCAGGTGGATAAAGCGCATAAGCAGTGGCGGGTGCTCATGCAGATTCCGGCACGCTTAATAAATGGTACGGATGCCATTTCCTTGGGGCAGAACTGGCTTATTTCCTGCTCCCGCTATGATCGTGATCAGGATGTGATCGGCCCGATCTTATCCTCCACTTCTCCGCACCAGAAACAACGTGGTCGTTCGATCAGCTTTCACCGGCAGGATAAATGGGCGCAGCTAAAATTTGTCGATTAAGCGCTTACCCTTGTTTTTCTGTGGTTTGACAACTTCTTCATGGGACGCCATCGTTGCGCTCTTCGCGAATGGAACATTCTGAAACAAACGGTTTTTGGTTCGGCCTGAAACGGAGTATTCCGGGCTGCTATGTTTCTTTTCACAAGCAATTAGGGGATCTGGTTCTGCTTGAGCCTTCGTTAACAAAGCTGCGCGATTATCATGGGGTGCCTGTGCGGTTGATGACACGAGGGGGATTTCGCCCCTTATTGGAATTAATGCCGGGAATTCAGTTTGTACTCGGTCCTCCTCTGGCGATCAGCACCACGGCATATTGCTACGATCATCTGACGAAATCCGCGATCCGCTCGGTATTGACTCCTACACTTTTCCGAAAGGCGGTGCTTCCCGAAGCCCGTGAGGTCACAAAATGGCATCGGCGGGTATTTCCTAAAATTACGGGTCTGCAACTAGGGAGGGAATATGTGGCCAAATATTTTTGGGAAAATACTCCGGTACCCAGCAGTAAGTCTTTTCGCCCGCCCCAGCTTATTCCTCCGCCGACAGCATGGCGACCGGCTTTTCTTCCGGAATTCGATTACATTCTTTGTAGTCCCACTGCCGGCTGGCATGAAAAATCCTGGACGGCAGAGTATTGGGCGCAGACCTTGCTTGCCGTTTATGAAATGACCGGCCTTCCGATTTTTGTGACAGGAGAATCCAGTGGATGGCAATTAAAGCACTGTCAGCAAATCGAAAGACTGGCGGCTCCTGCTGTAACCAGCCTCGCGGGTAAAACGTCCCTTCAGAATTTTCTGTGGCTCTCGGCAAATGCAAAAATGATTCTTGCCGTGGATGGTGCGGCCTCGCATCTCGCCACCGCATTTGATATTCCGGCACTCACGTTATTTGGGAGTCTTAATATGCCAAACTGGCATTGGCCTACACCGAAGCACAGGGCTTTGCTTTCGCCGAATATCGGCACTGTGGAATTGCCGCTGCGAAAGTTTTCTCCCACAACAGTCATCGAAAATATTCGGGAGTTGTGGAGCCAGGCCAAAGATCCAGGATGAGAATCGCGAAGTACTGGAAATGGATTTTCGTGGCGATAGGGGCCCTCATGGCACTTGCTGCCGGTGTGGAGTGGGGAATGGGACGCTCGCTGTTTGGTCCTGATGGGAAATTTGGTTTCTGGGTAGGAGATATTTGGAGCAATGAGTGCTCACAACGACTTCTCGATCCCTATGCCTTTACGCATATTGGGCACGGAATATTATTTTTTGGATTCCTGTGGCTGGTGGCGAGGAGATTCCCAGTGCATCACCGGCTTTTAATCGCAGCATTTCTGGAAACATGCTGGGAGATACTGGAAAACTCTCCGCTGATTATTAACCGATATCGAGACGGAACGATAGCCCTGGGGTACGGGGGAGACAGTATTCTCAACTCTATGAGCGATATCCTGATGATGTGCCTTGGATTCCTGATTGCATGGCGACTTCCGGTTTGGGCCAGCATCCTTCTGCTGGTGATAATGGAGATCGGATGTGCGCTATATCTACGGGATAATCTTGCGCTGAATATCATCATGCTCATCCATCCGATTGAGGCAATCAAGGCATGGCAAATGGGAGTTCACTCCTCCCTCTAGCGCAAGGGTTAGATGCTAGGCGATCTTCGGCAAAAGCCGAATGATATCGAAGCGGCAATCGTATTTGTAGTTGTTCTGCTCGGCTACTTTTTCGATATAGCTTAAAGATGGATAACCCGGATCTCTTCCAAAATCCCGCGCATCATCGATAAGGATGAAATGTTTCACCTTTTGGTTGGAAAATAAAAGATTCAGCTCCTGTACGATCGGTGTATCTTCATCGCCACGCGCAGTATCGCCGGCGGAATAGTGGGCATCCAGCCAGAGTAACGCGGGCTCGGACAGGTCGGAAATAACTTCAGTAAGCCGCGTGGCACTATCTCCATGAAGCAGATGAATGTTTTTGCTACCGGCAAATCGTTTAGTTGCTGCTTCGTAAAAAGAATCGGCGAGCTCTATCGAATACAGTGCATCGAGATGCGGGCTTAGATAGCCGAGGGTGTCTCCGTGAAAAGTTCCGGTCTCGACAAACGTTTTCAGATGATGCCTGCGTGCAAAATCCAGCAATACGGCGCGCTTTACATCCGGGGGAAGTTGCGTCGTATGGCCCTGCAGTACAGCGGTACAGAGCTCTTTAGGCTCACCGCTCAGAATGCAGGATAGTGCGGTAAAAGCGGTTTTGATTTTTCGGGACAGCATGGAAATGAAATATTATTTTTTAGACCGGACGGTTTTTTTTGGTGCGTTATTCCCTGCAAGCAGAAACTCTACGCCTTCGCTGAGGACATGTATGTCTATGTAAGCGTGCGTAGGCAATGTGTCATCATTTTTTGGACGCAGCCGGTCATCAATATGCGTCAGGGAATCGGGAATTTCCATGTGCATGTGCTTGAATTGCCGGGAGGGCAGAGTGAAGGCGTGCGGGTCCTCGTCATTTTCCAGCGTTTTCACAAATGCCGGACGATCGGCTTCCAGCGCCATTACGAATTCCATGTAGCCATCCGCCATTTTTGCGTTGGGCGCAAAAATCAATCCGGGTGCAATGGTTGGAATATTCATGATTTCGAGGAGGAAGTATTCTCCGGAAACGTCATTTCCATCGAGGAAGACCTCGCAGTACTGCGCCTTGAATTTGGCGGCTTTTTCCCGCAGCAATGAAAGATATTCAATATTCCTGCCCTGTTTCCTGCGACGTTCGACGGTGCGCAGGCAGTTAGGTACAAGTCCGAATCCACAAGCGGTGATGAATTTTACTTCGCCCCACGGGCCTTTCACGACTCCTGCATCGAGTTTAGTTTTCCGTGCAGTATCAAGACTGGAGATGATGTCTTCCGGCTCGGCTGTGATACCAAGCGCCTCGGCCACATAATTATTTGTGCCGGTGGGCAGAATGCTCATCGGGATTCCGCGTGTAATTGCCTGCTGCGCCACGCGTCTTACCGTGCCATCGCCACCTGCGGCCAGCAAAAGGTCGGTGGATTGCTTATAGGCATTCTTATAATCCGCATCCTTCACGGAGACATAAGTCACATTATGGTCGGCTTTCTTCAGCAGACTAACGAGTTTTTTACCGGAATAAGCTTCCACTCCGGCAGTGGGATTGTGGATTAATGTGATTTTCATAGGACGTATTTTTGCCAGAATTCCGACATCCGAAAATGCCCGGCGGGGGATGGGTGCACACCATCAGGAAGCCAGAATTCCATAGGAGCCTGCTCAAGCAGGGAGTCGAAAAGCTGCTGAAAAGGAACAAAAACGGCACCGGTTTCCTTCGCGAGCTTTTGCACCACGGCGGAGCGCAGCTTCAACTCCGCTATCCATTCGGCAGTGACAGGTCCGCAGGGAAATGCGAATGCCTCGCACAGGATTAGTTGGGTATCGGGAAGCTCTTTGCGTGTGGTCTCAAGAAGAAGTCGGTAGGTTTTTTCATACAGATCCACGTCGCAGCCATTATTGCGGGCGAATTTGTGCCACGTATCGTTGACGCCGATGAGGATGCTCAGTACCTCGGGCTTCAGATTAATCGCATCCACACGCCATCTCGCCAGCAGATCCGTCACCCGATGGCCACTGATTCCACG
>JBDSIH010000137.1:0-1814 GCA_039918055.1 Chthoniobacterales bacterium | reverse complement strand
AGCCCGGGAAGTTTTCCAAAGATAACTATTTCGGGAGCACTGTGTTCCGTTATTTTACGGACGGTGATGGCGAACCAGTCTTTTGGATAAAGACGAACTGCAAAACTGGCACACGCCGCCGATTTGCCGGTTTGCCCTTTTTCCGTAACAAGAATACGAAACAGGGTCGGCTTTTTTACCGGAGGAAATGTAAAATTAAAATTTCCTTCCAGCAGCGCGGGGTTAGTGCTTTTGGCATTTATCTGCAAGGGAATGTCCTTCGCCAGGGGTGCGCCAAGATCCCCGCCATCGAGATAAAGATTTGCCACGAGATCAGGTTTTTCACCGGGCTTAACCAGGAAGGTTGCAGAGATCAAAGATTTCTCCTCCCGGAATAGTGCCTGTGGTGTCAGGAACTCCTGATTGATGGAATCACTCAACGTAAGAAGCGTTGCTTTCGGAACAGTCGCGGATTGAGCCAATGCGAAGACTGGCAGAAGTATTAAAGGTAAAAGAAATTTCATGATGAGGCTCCCTTCAGATATTCCATGGAAAGCTTGAAGCCGGCGATTTCGGCATGATGCGTGCCATTAAAGATTTCCTGATTTGTCATCAGAAGAACATTGCCATCTGACTGGACGAGCGGAGTGGCGCATATTTTCTGCCCATTAAGGTTAAGACAGACTTCATTTCCGCTATAGGTGAGCACTTTAATCAAATGATCACCGCGGCGAAAGGACAGGATAATGCGTTGATCATTGGAAACAGTAGCGGGAGTCGGCGAAAGCTGAAGATCGACAGAGTCATTATCTTTAATGGCCGCCACGAATTGTCCGGGGAATAATTTTTCAATCTCGGTGAAAAGTCGGGAGTTATCCGCAGTCTTAGGAAGCGATGTCGCCACGAGCCACGCCACAAGAAGCACAACTAAACCACCAAAGGCAAAAGACAGTTTGCGGAATGGAAAAGAAGAGGCGCTCTCCGGCGTGTTACGAAAGGCGGTGAGGGCGTGATACCGCGCACGTTCGCGCGTGGACTCACTGACAGCAGGAACCCGCAGCGCAGAAAGGACTTTTTTAATAGTGGGATCATCCATACTCATGGTTTTTTCAGAAATTTACGCAGGGGTTTTTTCGCCAGAAAAATTCGCCATGAAATAGTGGATTCGGCACACCCCAGCTTGCTGGCGGCCTCGGCATGCGAGCAATCCTCGAGATAAACGAGCACAACTGCTTCGCGTTGTGGCAAAGGAAGGCTTTCAAGCATTCGATGAGCCTCAAGGGATAGCTCATCTTTTTCAGAAGACGGTTGGCTGGCATCGTCAAATTCATTAGCCGCGGCAGCGAGTTTACGGATATGCGCGGCATTTGAGCGAAGGGCATCCCGGGCCACATTTGAACAGACGTGAAAAATCCAGGCTTCAAAAGATTGCCCGTCACGAAGTTTTTGAATCTGTCTTGCAGCGCGGATAAAGCTTTCCTGAGCGGCATCATCCGCCGCCTGGTAATCGAGAAGAATGCGATAGGCAAAGCCGCGCACTTTTTCGTAATGGCGATCAAACAATGTCGAGAAAGCGTTGTGATCCCCAAGAATTGAATCTTTGACCAATTCTGAATCTGAGCGGGTAGGGGCGCTGTTCGGCATGCGTGCATTTTAATAGAAGGACGTAAGCTATCTACGCATTCCTGGGATTTTTTTTCAGAAAACAGCTTTTTGCCTGTTTGCAGGTGTTTCACAACACGCAGTAAGACCTCCGCACAGAAGAAAGCTTACTTTTAGCGCTGATCTCCTCAGGCTAAGCCTCTGCGCGCTTCATCTCAATCCCTAAAGTGATG
>JBDSIH010000136.1:0-6891 GCA_039918055.1 Chthoniobacterales bacterium | reverse complement strand
CAACCATGACGCTATCCAGCGTTTTCAGCGCACGCTTCAGAAGCGAGACATAGGCCACATCGAAAGTAAAGCCCTCCGCCTTGAGCAGTTGCCCGGCGGCCTTGGCTTCGGCCATGCCTTTTTCAGTAAGGTCGACATCCACCCATCCCGTGAAGCGATTTTCGCGATTCCAGGTGCTTTCTCCGTGGCGAAGCAGAACAAGTTTTATCATGGCAATAATTTTAGGCTTTCGTGATTTTCCCCAGCGCTTATACCTTCAGGGCTGTTTCTTTGCAAGGAATGCAGGAAGTCCGTAACCCCATGACTCGATTAGAGATTAGGCTGGAGCGCAATAGAAAATGAACCATTGGAAAACTGGACGCCAGCAGGAGAAAATTTAACACTCCAATGATCCTCAATTTTGCCATCAGTAATGTTTACGCCGTGAAGTTGATCGCTGTGAACATAAGGAATATCATACCACCCGGTATAAACGGCTGCCGGGATAAAAACGGATAAACGTCGAAATGCTATCCCAAACCATTGATATAGCCCGGGCCGGGCATCTGGTAAACGCACGTAATAAACCTCCGACGCAAAAGAGGGATGTAATAATTCTGCATGAATAGGAACCCCATTAAGACTTGCCGTAATGGTATAAGCTTTTGACGGAAGGAGTGGCCGCTCAAACAAAAACAGGAATCCCCCAGCTATCGAAAGCAAGACAGCTCCCAGAATAAAATATTTAACGCCTCGATTCATCCGATTACTGCAATTTCAGCAGCTACCATCGCACGACGGCCATTGGATTTCCAGATTCAATTAGACATTGCCGGAAAGTCAGGAATATCCAGAATTGAGTCTGGAAAGAATGATACTGCGGCGCACCCCGCTGTAGATTTTTCTCCACCAATCCTCTAAGTTAGGTCACTATCAGGCAGAAGATTTACCGATGGATACATTCAAGGTCGCCACATTCAATATGCAGTTCGGCCAGGCATGGGACGAAGCCGATCCGGATAATGCGCCCGTCCATATCGAGGACACGCTCGCTTTTCTTCGCACCATCGACGCGGATATCTTCCTGCTTCAGGAAGTCGAACGCGCGCAAAAAGGCGGTGTGCAGGCGGATCCTCCGATAAACTACACATTTCTCCGCGAGGGACTTCCGGGCTACGATTCTGTTTTCGCGTATCCGGAAATCAACCCGCAGGAACTTCCCTTCGGCATCGCGCTGGCAATTTTTTCCCGCTGGAAGCTTCATGATTTCGATATCGCGCATCTGCCGCCCCCGGATATTCAGTTTGAATTTCAAAATGAGATCGTAAAGCCCTCGTTCCGCCAGCTCATCAGCGCGCGCACGAATGTCTCCGGTCGCGAAATCAGCCTCCTGAATACGCATCTCCAGGCGTTTTTCATGATCGATGCCACCAGCAATGAATTCTGCGAGCAGCGCAATATCGTCGAGCAGCAGCTTCGCAGCCAGAACCTGCCTACGATTCTTGGCGGGGATTTCAACTGTTCGCCGGAGGAAAACATTGCAGGGCAGCTCCTAAAGGCTGGTTATAATACCGCGCAGAATGAGGAGATCACCTGGCGTCGCAGGCCTTACGTGCTCGACCATTTATTCTATAATCCTCAGCTGCGCACGATTTCGCATAAGGTCGTTCCGACACCGTGCTCCGATCACCACCTCGTCGTCGCCGAGTTCGCGTTTGTTTAATTTCCTATGAAATTCATCTCGTGGAACGTGAATGGAATTCGCGCCGTGCTGGGAAAAGGCTTTGCCGATTTCCTGAAAACCTCCGATGCGGATGTCATCTGCCTCCAGGAAGTGAAGGCCATGCACGAGCAGGTGGACCACACGGCGTGGGTGAATGATTACGAAGTGCACTGGAACTCCGCCGAGAAAAAAGGCTACTCCGGCACCGCGATCCTCACCCGCACGAAGGTAAAATCCGTGAAGCTCGGCATCGGAATCGCGGAACACGACAATGAAGGCCGCGTCATCACCGTGGAATACGACGATTTCTTTCTCGTGAATGTCTACACGCCGAATTCCAAGCGCGAATTGCTGCGCCTCGATTATCGCACGAAAATATGGGACCGCCTTTTTCTCGAATACCTCCAGACGCTCGAAAAAAAGAAACCCGTCATTTTCTGCGGCGACCTGAATGTCGCGCATCGCGAGATCGATCTCGCACGGCCCAAGGATAATACGAAGAACGCCGGATTCACACCGGAGGAGCGAGCGAGCTTCGACCGCATTCTCGAAGCGGGATTTGTGGATACTTTTCGCGAATTTGAAAAAGCGGGCGGCCACTACACATGGTGGAGCAATTTCAACCAGGCCCGAGCGCGGAATATCGGATGGAGAATCGACTACTTTCTGATATCGCCCTCACTGAAGCCCCGGCTGAAGGAAGCATTCATCCTGCCGCACATCATGGGCTCGGATCACTGCCCGGTCGGCATTCGCCTGAAGTAATTCGGCAGTTTTTGCATGCCTATAGCATTGCATTGGCAGACCGCCCGCGTATCCTCACCCCCATGGCGAAAAACAGCATTTTCTTTGGACTTCTCCTGATCATCGTCGGAGTGGTGGGTTATCTTCACACCGGCATGCAGCATCCCACGGCGCTGATTCCCGCCGCAATAGGCGTCATTCTTTTTCTTTGTGGGATCGTCGTTCTCTTTAACGCCAATCTGCGCAAGCATGTCATGCACGTCGCGGCACTGGTCGCGTTGCTCGGCTTCGGTGGAACGGTTGCCGCATATTTTCATATTCCGGAAGTGATCAATCACACGGCTAAATTTCCCGATGCGATTATTGCCAAATGCGTCACTGCATTGCTTTGCCTGATCTTCCTCATTCTATGCATCCGCTCCTTCATCGCCGCACGGCGGGCAAGATTGGCAGCCTGAAGCATTAATACGCTATTTTTGTGGCAGCCAATGATACAGATCACTCCTGGGTGGAAATCTCAGAGGACGCTCTTCGACACAATCTACGCGTTGTCCGCGAAAAGATCGGTGAAAGTTCGCGGATCATTTCCGTCGTCAAGGCGGACGCCTACGGGCACGGAATCGAATGCGTCTATCCCGCCCTTGCGGATGGCAGCGATTTATTTGCCGTCGCCAATCTCACTGAAGGTCAGGCACTACGTGCACTGGGCTGTAAGAAGCCCATTATTCTTTTAAGCCCCTGTCTTCCCGCCGAGCATAACATCGTTGCGCGGGAAGGCTTCATTCCCACCATCTCCAGCGTGCTGGAAGCGGAGGCATTCCAGCTTCATTCTCCCGACGGCAATTGCCCGATCCATTTTGCGGTCGATAGCGGAATGGGCCGCATCGGCGCGTGGATACAAACCGCCATGGAGCAAATCGCGCGCATCGCGCAAATGCCGGGCATATCGATTCATAGTGTTTCCACTCACCTGCCCAGCGCAGATGAAGACGCCGCCTTCACCAAAACCCAGCTCGAGCAGTTCTCGGAATTTGCCGAGGAGGTGAAAGCCCAATTCCCCTATATCGCCTGCCATGCATTAAATAGCGCAGGCATTCAGCAATTTTCCGACTACGCGCTCGATATGGTACGCCCCGGTCTCATGCTTTACGGCGCGACATCCCTCCGCACGTTCCGCGAACTCCTGCAACCCGCCCTGACCTGGAAAACCCGCGTGCTTCTTGTACGCGATATTCCTGCGGGTAGAAGCATCAGCTATGGCCGCACGTTTGTAACGCCGTCTCCGCTTCGCGCCGCCACTCTTTCCGTGGGCTATGCGGATGGCTACCCGTGGCAATCCTCCGGTCGGCACTCCGCAGTTCTCCTCGGCGGAAAGCATTGCCGCATCCTTGGCCGAGTCACCATGGACCAGATCGTCGTCGATGCCATTGGCTCCGGCGTCAAACCCGGCGACATTGCCACTTTAATCGGAAACGACGGCACCGAATCCATCCGCACGGAAGAAGTCGCCGAGCGAGCGCAGACAATTCCCTGGCATATTTTCACCGGCATCGGCCAGCGCGTGAAAAGAATCGCCGTGGCCTGATTTTCCGAAACCTTCATTCGGAGTAGAACCCCTTTTCCGGCGAGATGACTTCCACGTCGTCCTCTCTGGGATTGCGACGGCTGCACAATGCATTTCCATTACGCACCTTTTGCATCGCACAGGAATACGGCTCACGAATTACGCACCTCCGAGGTAGGGCGCGTCTCACCCATACCGTCGCGGGTGCAGCGTCCATCTCAATTCCACGGCCGCCTCGCTGAGGCAGCCCTACCTATAGGAATCTCTGATTCAGAAAACCCTCTTCTGGAGGCGCAAACTGTTCTACATGACGGAATAATTTCCACTCTGAAACTGAACACTGCCACCTAAAACTATTTCTGCTTCTTGTAGAAATTAATCGTCGTCACAAGATCCAGCGCGCGCTGAAGCGCGGTATCGTAGATCGGCTCCTTGCCACTGTTGCGACGGGCTTCCTGGATACTTTCAATTTCGGGATTCGTATTCGCGACCAGTGCGGCCTCATTCATGTGCGCGTGCTCTTTTTCAAAGACGAATTGACTGACTCCCTTGTCTGCGGAAAGCCGGAAAATTTCCTTCTGTGCATCCGGGTCAATCTGCACTTCGATATCCGGTTTCACGCCCTTGGGATAAATCAGCTGCCCTTCGGGCAAAACAACCTGCGCGTTTGCAATGCGAAGAATCTTTCCCTCACCCACGCTGACATCCGTAAACTCAATCGCCCCGCCAGACGTCCTTTCGCCGACAACCATCGCGCTCGCACTTGCACGCAGGGAAGCGGCAACGGCTTCGGATGCGCCCGCATTATTCTCATCGGTGATGACGACTATCACGCCATCAAATATCGGTTCCTTGTTTGAAGTGAAAATACGTTCCTGTTTCGCGCTGGGTTTCTGGATCGTGAAAAGCAGTTTTCCCTGCTTACAAAAACGGAGCGCAAATTTCGCCGCGAGATCGTAATCATAACTCGGCGGGCAGCCGCGCAAATCCACCACCACAGCTTTCAGCCCCTGTTCGCCAAATTTTTTCAGCGCGGTATCCATCTGCGTGAGGCTCTCGGTGCTGATGGCGCCGATGCGCAGGTAGCCGACGCTCGCATCAAGAATTTCCGAAAGAAACGGAATTTTTTGTGTCGCATCGGGAGCTTTCGCATCCGTGACCATGTCGACGCCAGGCACGAGCTTGATGATCAGTCCTTCGAGCAGCGCGCGCTTCGTCTCTTCCTCATTGATCGCTTGCGCGTTGAAGTAATTTGTCTTAATCGCGGCAATCGCCTTGTCGAGTTGGGCGCCATTCATGCCCTTGATCAATTGTTCGATATCCGGCGTCGGAGAGGGAACGGGTGTCGCGGAAGGAGATGGCGTCGCGGTCGGCGTAGGAGAGGTCGATGGAGAAGCGGATGGAGTCGGAGAGGGCGTGGCAGTCTGCGCCTGCACCGCATTCAGGCCAAGAAGGCCGAGGAGAAGCAGGCTGGAAATCAGACGCATACCGCTATTTTCCGATATCCTCGCGACGATGCAAGTTTTCAAAGTGAACTTTATCCGCCTCAGCATAGGCATTTTTGCGTGCGGCTGGCACATCCGGACCCAGGGCTGTCACGCCAAGGACACGACCTCCGTTGGTAATAAGCTTTCCGTCTTTAAGCGCGGTTCCCGCGTGGAATACCACGCCATTCTTCACGGCATCAATCCCGGTAATGGGCTTCCCTTTTTCGTAATGGCCGGGATAGCCGCCAGAAGCAATAATCACACAGGTCGCCGCCTGTTCATCCCACTCCGGTTTGCAGGTGGATAGCTTTCCATCGGTCGTCGCTTCCAGCAGATCCATAAGGTCGCTCTTCAGTCGCAGCATGAGCACCTGCGTCTCGGGATCGCCAAAGCGGCAGTTAAATTCCAGCACCTTCGGCCCCTGCGCCGTCAGGATCAGGCCGGGAAACAACATTCCGCTGAAAGGAATTCCATCCGCCTGGATACCCTTCAAAAAAGGAACGAGCACTTTTTCTTCGATCTGTTTTTTTAATTCCGGCGTAATCGAACCAGAGGGACTAATCGTTCCCATGCCGCCTGTGTTTGGCCCTTCATTGCCATCGCGTGCGCGCTTGTGGTCGCGGCAGTCGGGAAACAGCACGTAATTTTTTCCATCCACCAGCGCGTGAATCGAGCACTCCGGCCCCTGTAGAAATTCCTCAATGACAATGCGGCTCCCCGCTTCGCCAAACTGCCGCCCATCCATCGTGCGGTGAATCGCAAACGCAGCCTCGGCCGGATTCCCTGCGATAATAACGCCCTTGCCCAGAGCAAGCCCGTCCGCCTTGATCACCAGCGGATACCGCACCTGCGTGCAGTAAAGGTGTGCTTCGGCGCTATCGGTAAATTCGCGCGACCGCGCTGTCGGAATCCCGTGCTTACGCATGAATTGCTTTGCGAAAATTTTGGACGATTCCAATTTCGCCGCCGCCGCTACCGGACCAAAAATTTTGAGTCCGCGCGCCTGAAAAATATCGACGATCCCGGCCGCCAGCGCATCGTCTGGCCCCACGACAGTAAGTCCGACGTTTTCTTTTTCCGCAAGATTCGCAAGCCCCTCGATATCACTGATCGGCAAATCGACATTGCGACAAAATCCCGCCGTACCGCCATTCCCCGGAACGCAGAGCACCTCCTCGACGCGCGGCGACTGTTTAATCTTCCACGCCAGAGCATGCTCCCGGCCACCCGAACCTATAATCAAGACTTTCATTGCGAACTGCAAGGATGCCCGAGCCCCTGCTAATTTCAAGCCTGCTTCCTAGTTATAAATGGGAGATTTCTATCGATAATGGGACGCGACGGAGCACGTCCCTCCATCGGAGGCGGTAGTATAAACTACGCCGTGTTACAAA
>JBDSIH010000135.1:0-10566 GCA_039918055.1 Chthoniobacterales bacterium | reverse complement strand
AACGGATTCGTCTAATCATCTGTGCTTTAAGTCTATGTTTCTCCATTCCGGCCTTCGCGGCGCCTCAGGGTTCTTATTGGGATTTTAACAACGATAACCTCCTTCCTAAATTCGGCACGGGTGACCTTTTCATTTTCAGTGCCTCAATAGGGACTTCTTCAGACGGATGGGGAAGCGGCACACTGGTTGGAGCAGTTGGGGCGACGGGTCCGGGAGATTCAAAGGATTTTCTTTATCTGATTGCTGCCGTGGATGTGGTGGATCTGGATATTTATCATTTGGACTTCAGTGGACAGACCGGAGTGACACTCAGTTTTGCTATCCGCTCGGATGAGTTATTTGAATTAGCGGAATATCTGGCGGTTTCGTATGATATTGGTGACGGCTTTACCGGTGGGCAAATTTTGACATCGCCAGACACTGACTGGGGGTTACGTACGGTAACATTCGGAGGTGCATTGGACGGAAAATCTGATGTGACCATCCGTATCGAATCCGCAGCGGCTCTGGATATCGGGCACCATCTTGAATTTGATAATATTTATGCAGTGCCCGAACCCTCGGCTTTGATTTCTGTGGCTATCGGTGGCATTTTTCTTCTCCCTTTTTTCCGAAAGAAAGCCAGCGCGAGATATTTTGAATAAGGAAACATCAGCACTGGCCGTTCGCTATTCTGAGCGTGGAAATCCGCTGGAGGTCACGAATCTCGAATCTGTTTCTCTTCGTAAGCCTTCAAAAGATGAAGTGCTGGTGCGGATGCTGTACGCGCCGATCAATCCTGCAGATATCAATACGCTGGAAGGAACTTATGGAGAGCTTCGCTCCTTACCGGATACGCCCGGGAATGAAGGCATCGGTATTGTGGAGGCGGTGGGTCCTGAAGTAGAGGGGATTACAGTCGGAAGGCATGTTCAGGTAAGTCATCGCGCCTGGTGTGAGGGGGGGATATGGAAAGCTTCGGAGTTGATTCCGCTTCATAAGGTGATTAACCTTATTCAGGGAGCGATGCTTCGCGTTAATCCGGCTTCGGCATTTTGTATGCTGAAATATTTTCATACATTTGCTGCTAATGAATGGGTTGCCCAGAATTCCGCAAACTCCGGTGTAGGGAGATGGGTGATCGCGCTTTCAAAGCGGTGGAAGATTCCCGCTGTGCATCTCGCGCGGCGCCCGGAGACCGTGGAAAAATTGATCGCGGAAGGCGCGGAGAATGTTTTTCTGGATGATGCAGAGGCGGTAAACTCCGTAAAGCAACTCAGCGGCAAAGGGATATTCCCGCTCGCCTTAAATGCGGTCGGTGGAGAAAGCGCAGGACGCCTCTCCAAGATGCTTGGGACTTCGGGAACGCTGGTGACTTATGGCGCGATGAGTAAGAAATCACTCCTCGTATCCAACGGCGCGTTAATATTTAAAGACCTGCGCTACCGCGGGTTTTGGGTTCACAAAATTGTAGATAAGATGAGTCCTGCAGATCGTGCCGCTATGTATCACGAGCTTCTTGATCTCAGTAATAACGGGATCGTCAAAATTCCCGTGGCGGAAGTTTTTCCGCTTTCAGAAGTGCGTGAAGCACTTCGGGCTTCGATGTTGTCGGCGCGACCGGGAAAAGTTTTGCTTCGCTTAAGCGAGAATTAAGCGCGTTATTTACGCAGGCAGGCGAGGACTTTATCCATCTCATCCAGCGTATTATAAAAATGCGGACTGAAACGCAGATACCCTTTGCCCTCACGATCATGCCGCACGGCTGCAAAGATATTATCCTTAGCCAGCGCCTCCACCAAAGCTTCAGGATTACGATCCGGATGAAATACCGTAACGATGCCTGTCGCCATTTCTGAGCCGGGCAGGGGAGAAAGCGTTTGAAAGCCCATCTCCAAAAGCCCTGTTAACAGATGATTGCGAATGGAAAGGATATGTTCACTGACACGATCAATGCCGAAGGATAGCAGCATCTCCAGAGACGCTTTCATGCCATACATGCCGATGGTATTCAGCACGCCGGGTTCGTAACGTCGGGCGGATTCGTAAAATTCCATCTTATCCTGCGTGACGAAATTGGGAGATTTGATGTTCCATGCACCCAGAAGCGTCGGCTGGCAGGTCTCAAAATGCTCCCGGGCGACATAGACAATTCCAATGGCAAGAGGGCCAAGCATCCATTTGTGCGCGTCAGCACTCAGAAAATCCACATGCTTTACGGAGACAGGAAAGGCTCCGGCGGTTTGGATGGCATCGAGGGAAAACAAAATACCGCGCTTGTGAAGTAATGCACCGATGGCATCGATATCAATGCGCCAGCCGGTAAGATAATGGCAGGATGCAAGCGCGACCATGCGCGTTTTTGCTGTCAGACTTTCAGCGACAAGTTCGGGTGTGATCTGACCTTGTGCCTGTGTTTTTAGAAACCGAATTGTAACGCCGCGTTTTTCCAGCGCCAGCCATGGGTAGACGTTCGAGGGATAATCATCCTGATAACACAGCAGTTCATCTCCTGGCTTCCAATCGATGCCATTGGCGAAAAGACTCAGCCCGAGCGATGTGGGGCCGAGAAGAGCGATTTCATCCGCGTGTGCTCCGATGAGTTTTGCACAGGTCACCCGTGTTCTGTTCATATCAGCGATTACACCTTCAAACTCCTGATTATCCGCACAACAGGCGTGGATGTATTTGGTCATGGCATCCGCAGCACAGGTGGGGAGAGTGGTTACACCTGCATGGCCAAGGTAGATTTGCTTCCGTAAAATAGGAAACTGATCGAGACGCTCGGATTCGGATGCGAAAAATGGGCTCATTGCTGGCGTGCCTCGGCTTCTTCAATCATGTGCCAGAAGGCTTTTGTTTCGGCGAGTTGTTCGTCTTCACTCATCGGAAGCTTTGAACGATAAAGAAAATCGCGAATGGTATTCTTATGCAGGACACGATGGACGATCACGCCTTCCTCACGTTTTTCAAAATAAATGCGATAGTCTGTGGCGCGATAACGAAGCAAAGTGCGGCCATCGCGTTCCACGTATCCAAATTTTTCAGTATCCAGCTGTTTTAAATCTTCCGGCATGACATGGAACTCATCCAGAAGCTCCAATTGAAGCATCTTGGGCAGGGCGGCCATTTCCTTGGCGCTGATTTCATTAAAGATGATTTGAAACACAGCGGGGAGATTAGGCCGAAGATTCGCTTTATGGCAACTGAATCAAAAGCCGGGGAGTTTACGATTGACAATTTACAGGGCAATTTTCTTAATAAGGATCATGTTGCGACTGGTTTCTGTTCTCCTCCTTGGTATCCCCTGCATCACGCCGACTGTCTGGGCGGGTTCTATGGGTTCTCCTTCTTCATCGTATTCCACGCAAAGGATCACTGTGACGGAAACGGATCTTTATAATACCACTTTCAAGGGAGAGAAGATTCTGGCCAAAGAGGTCGTCTGTCGGACCATGTGGGGCACGGTGATGCTTCCGGATGGCAAGGGCAGTTATAATGTCATTGCTCCGATCAATCCCGGATTTATCGCTTTAAGTAATATTATCCCTCCGCTGACGGATGGGCCTATCTATCGTCCCCGACTTACTGTCGGGAAGGTAATAATCACTAAATAGGATTACTTATTTCTTACGCTGTAAGAGAAAAGAATTTGCCTCGTTTTAGAACGCGCACTAACTCTATTTGCCGTGAGTAATACGCATACACCCCGTACCCTGTTGGTCCTCGCTGCCGGAATGGGCAGTCGATATGGAGGATTAAAACAAATCGATCCCATGGGGCCTTCGGGCGAAACCATCCTGGACTATTCTATCCACGATGCCCGCAAAGCGGGATTCAATAAGGTTGTTTTCGTAATCCGGCGCTGGTTTGACGATCAGTTCCGCGAGGCTGTCGGCAATCGCTACGAAAAACTGCTCAAGGTGGATTACGTGTATCAGGAGCTCGATGATCTGCCGGCAGGCTTTAAATGTCCCGAAGGTCGCGAAAAGCCCTGGGGTACCGGACATGCCATCCTCATGGGTGAGAGTGCCATTAAAGAACCGTTTGCGGTGATCAATGCGGATGACTTCTACGGCAATGATGCCTTTCGGGAACTGTCCGATTTTCTCGGAAATGCCGCCTCCTCGAAAGCTGAAGGATACGCGCTTGTCGGTTATATTTTACGCAATACGCTTTCTGATCATGGCACTGTATCGCGCGGTGTCTGCACCGTGAGCAGCGAAGGGTATTTGAAGGACATCAAGGAAATGACTTCAATTCGCCGTGAAAGAGATGGAGCCGTTTCCGAAGAAGCAGATAAGCAGCCATTGGCGCTGACAGGAGACGAGCTGGTTTCGCTGAATCTCTGGGGATTCACACCCGGAATTTTCCCTCATCTCCGCACGCTGTTTACACAGTTTCTTGAAGAGCGGGGACAGGAGATGAAATCAGAATTTTTCATTCCGTTTGCTGTCGATGAATTAATCGCGTCCAAAAAGGCCGAAGTAAAAGTCCTTCAGACGACATCTTCATGGCTGGGTATTACCTATCGCGAAGACAAGCCCCTCGTTCAGGAAGCGCTCGCGAAAATGACTGCAGCAGGGGATTATCCTGCATCGCTTTTTTAAGATCCGTTACGGGGATATTTTCCCAGTACGATGCAGGAGTTAATTCCTCCAAACCCGAAGGAATTACTGAGCACGTAGGATAAATCCGCCTTACGTCCGTGATTGGGAACTACATCCAGATTGCATTCTGGATCGAAGGTTTCGTGATGTAATGTAGGGGGAATGAATCCCTGATCGATGGCAAGGGCGCAGATGCTGGCCTCGATGGCTCCGGTGGCACCAAGCGGATGAGCCGTATAGGCCTTTGTTCCACTCACCGGGATATGCGCGGCCCGCTCTCCAAAAACAGCATGGATGCAGTGCGCTTCATTTCGGTCATTCATCGGAGTGGAGCTGGCATGCGCATTGATGTAATCGATTTGCTCCGGCGATACATTGGCATCTTCCAATGCCTGATGGATCGCGCGAATGGCGGCAGTGCCATCGTTGCGGGAAGATGTCATGTGAAACGCGTCATTGGTTTGCCCATAACCGAGTAATTCCGCATAGATATGCGCGCCACGATTTTTGGCATGCTCCAGTTCTTCGACGATCAGGCTTGAGCCGCCTTCTCCCATGACAAATCCATCGCGATTTTTATCGAAAGGGCGACAGCAGCCAGGAGGCGCGTTTCGGCTCATGGATTTTATCATGTCAAAAGCGCCAAAAGTGAGCGGGCTTAGCGGAGCTTCGGAGCCACCTGCTACCAGTGCGTCGGCCCAGTCATCGCGGATATAACGTAATGCTTCTCCGACAGCCACGGTGCCGCTGGCGCAGCTATTGGAATTGGTCGTGCCAACTCCCTGAAAGCCGCACTCAATCGCGATATTCGCATGAGCCGATCCGCCGAAGACCTGTACGGCAATAGTCTGGCTCACGTGGCGCGTTCCTCCGGTCACAAATTTCGCATGTTGTGATTCGGCATTGGAGATACCGCCCAGTGCGGTACCAAAGCTCACTCCAACCCGGGGCTGCAACTTTTCGGGAGACCATTCAAATTTTGCATCATCAAGAGCGAGAAAAGCGGAAGCCACGGCAAACTGGGCATAACGATCAAGTCGCTTCAATTTATGCGCGGGAAAAAATTTCAGGGGATCGAAATTTGTAACCTCACCCGCATTTTTTGCGGTATAGGGAGACGCGTCAAAGAGGCTTATCGTTCCGATGCCGCTTTTTTCCGCAAGAATGCTGTTCCAGAATGCTTCTCTGCCAATGCCGATGCAGGTAATGGGGCCTATACCGGTAATGACTGCGCGTCGTTTCTTATTCATCGTGGTGTTTCCAGATGCCGCTTCATGGCACGTAAAGTTTTATTGGCGATGTTATCGATAAAGAATTCACCTATCACTTTGTCTGCGATCGGGGCAAGCGAAGGAATGCGGAAATTTAAATCATGAAGAATGGTGACAAAAACTCCTTCGGTCCGATCTTCAAATGTCCAGACTACCTCCATGCCTTTGGTGAAGGCCTTCAAATGGCGGAAGCGGACTTCCAGGCGATGGCGATCAATGATTTGTTCGGATACCCACGCAATGGGAATAAAGTCCCGCATCGCAGCCATTTTCACGATGTGGCGATCTTCTCCGCGCTGAAGATAGTGAATATAGCGGTAGTGGGGAAGAATCGCAGGCCATTGAGAAAGATCAGCGGCCGTTTCAAAGATTTGTTCCTTGGGCGCGCGAATGGTGATGCTGGTTTGAGTATGCATTGCCTTAAGAGCGGATAGGCTAATGTTTTTTGGAAGAATAGCGCAGAAATAATTCCTGATCTATCTGGCGAAGATGGCTTAACTTAAAATTTCTTAAAGCCGGAAGGAATTTTTCGGGAATACCTGTTAGGGTGAAGGCTGCTTTTCCGCCAAAAATTAAAGGTGCGATCGTTATATAAATTTCATCGATGACATCTGCCTGCAGAAGGGAGCGAAACAAGGTGGGGCCACCTTCACAAATCAAGGTGTGAACGGCGTATTCCGTTTGTAATATTTTTAGAACGTCCTGAAGTCTTACACTTTTGGTTTTGGAAATTATTAAATCAACGTGAGATGGAAATTTCTTCCGCAAGGATGATTTCATTTTCGAGGTGGAAAAAAGCACGATCCTTGAATCGGTGTTTTGGAAGAGCTTTGAGTGCAGGTTAATGATTCCGCTATTCGAAATCACAACGCGCAAGGGTACGGGAGGGAGACCTTTGCGCTGGCGTTTGCGGCGGAGATCGTCGGCGGATAATCTCATGCCCATATTATCAATCTCCAGGGTGTTTCTTCCCACGAGAAGGGCGTCGCCCATGGCACGTATTTCCTGAAGACGGCGTTTATCTGCCGGAGAGGTAAAGCCGGTGGGTGTCTTTAAGCGGGTGGAAACTTTCCCGTCTGCAGTAATGGCAAAGTTAGCGACTACCCGCGGTCTTCCCGGTGTCATGGATGATCGATTTTTGCTTCCAGAGCATCCACTTCCGAACGCATTTCGCTCAGTTTGGCATGTTCTGCGCCACCGGGTGGACGGTAAAACAAAAACACAATGCCCCCAACTATCGACCATAGGGCCATCATGGCAAAACTGGTAATGGAGATAAGAACCGCCACGCTGCCGGGAATTAAAAAGAGGCTATGGAGAAGCTGTTCTGTAATTTTTTCACGCACACCGATACCGGCAACGCTGATTGGCAGGGAGGCGATGGTGAGGATGATCGGAAATACCGTAAAGATATCGACCAACGAGAGCTTGTCGGTAAAGGCACGTGCCGCGCAATACGTGGAAAGAAACAGGATGCAGTGATTGGTTACCGATAGTCCAAAGGCAATAAGAGCGGCTTTAGGTTGATTGCTATAAGTCTCAATGGCGGTGGCGAGTTCAATAATGGTTCCACGCATGGGCATGCGTTCCGGAAGGCGATGTGCCAGGTGGAATTTACTGACTACAAAAGCGCAGACGAGCGCTCCCAGCGCGCATCCCAAAACAATGATCAAAACGGAAAACAACCCTGCGGTTTCAGGGGTTTTCATTAGGAGATTAAAACGAAACAGAATGATCAGAAATGCGAGGAAAACCATCGAGAGCAATCCGAACATGCGGTCGACCACCACGCTTAGAAAGGCGGCGGATTTTTTTTTCGGCACTTCCTTCAAAAGATAAAAAATCTTCATCAGATCGCCACCCGTTCCACCGGGAAGAAAAAGGTTGTAGAACAAGCCGATCATAAACAGCTGAAATACCCGCAGCCACGGCAGGTGAATATCCTGCACCTGTAAAAGTACCCGCCAGCGCTGAGTACTGACGATAACAACGCCTCCAAAGACAAGGACGCCACCCAACAGCCAAATGAGCTTGGCCTGCTGAAGCGCTTCCCACATATGCGCCCGCTTTTCAGGGTCGTGAAAAATCCACCAAAGTAAACCAATGGTGATGACAAATTGTAAAAGGGTTTGAAGGTGCTTTTTCACGCGCCAAATAAGTTATTCCAACGTTCCGCCGCAGTAAGAATGTCGTTTCTGGAGCGTTTTGGATTCATTTCCAATACAAAATAGGTGTTTTTCGGCAAAAATCGCATAAAGCCCTCAAAATCGATCTCGCCCGTAAAGGGTGGGCGGTGATCGTCATTGGGCCATTCGACGTCGTGGAGATGGCATCCAAGAAGGCGTGGGGCCATTTTGGAGAGCCATTCTTTGTGATTAAAGAATCCGAGGTTGTGTTTTATCTGGGCATGCCCGAAGTCGTGCCAGTAGCCGGTCATTGCGCCGAGGCGATCCAGCAATGCCGGGATTTCCCGTTCCGCAGGAATTTCCTCATAGCGGTCGCGACATTCGATGCCGAGCATAACACTTTTTTCCTGCGCATATTCCAGTATGGGTTTGAGGCATTCCTCCACGCGCTGAAGATAGAATGCTCCCTTGCTCTCACGTTCCTTTACCATGGCGAGTTTTTGCCGAACGTATTCCCTGGAGTATAGTTTTCCCTCCTGGGTCATTTTGATCAGGTCCGAAGTGGAGTTTTTCAGGGTTCTTACTGTTCCAAGATGTAGAACCATTTTACTTGCACCAAGACGATGTGCGTAATCAATAGTTTGCTTTGTCAGGCGAACGGCGCGTTCTCGATCGGTTGAGCGATGCGAGCTGAACTCATAGCAGTTCGGGGAGGCGCGCGTTATTTCCACGGGGAGGGGGCAGAAGTTGTGAAGACTGGTTATTTCAACCGCGCCCTTTTCCCGCATTTCAAGAATGCCAGGCATAAGGGGCAGCCGAACGCCATGGCCGAGCTCCACTTTTTTAAATCCCATATCGAGAATTTCCTGCAACATATCGGCGCCCGATTTATGGCGTGAAGAATTCCAGCAGGTAGAAAAGGCCAACATATTAATAGCAGAGTCGTTTTCTCGTTGTTTCGGAAGGAAAGACTAAACATGATCGCGCCAGAATGAAACTTCCATCTCTTTTCGATTTACAGGTCAACGGCTTTGGGGGCATCGATTTTCAGACGGAAAAGTTGTCTCAAGCTGAGCTGGGAAAGGCCGTCGTTATCCTGCATGAGCGTTACATGCCGAGGATCTTTCTCACATTAATCACCAATACGATCGATGCTCTCGCGGACCAATTCGCCAGAGTGGAAAAGTACCGAGCGGCAGACTCGAAAATTGCTGAAACTATTGTGGGCTACCATCTTGAAGGCCCGTTTCTGAATCCGACGCCGGGGTATTGCGGAGCGCACCCTGGCGAAGTGATGCATGAGCCAAATATCGAGGAGTTCGAGCGGCTTCAGCGTGCGGCGAATGGGAATATCCGCCTCATCACGATTGCGCCGGAATGGAAGGGGAGTGCGGAATTTATCGAAGCGGTTACGGCACAGGGAGTGGTGGTTTCGCTTGGCCATACCTGCGCGGAAGATGCAGATATTGATATGGCAATTCGGGCCGGCGCGAAATTATGCACGCATGTGGGGAATGGCATTCCCTCGGAGCTACACCGTCATGAAAATATCATGCAGCGTCTGCTGGCGAGAGATGAGTTAATCGCGTGTTTTATTCCTGATGGTATTCACATACCGCCCTATGCCTTGAAAAACTACTTCCGCGCGAAGGCGCCGGGAAAGGCCGTATTTACGACCGACTGTATGTCCGCAGCCGGTGCGCCGGATGGAGAATACATGCTGGGTTCCCACAAAGTCGTGGTCGGAAAAGATCGTGTGGTGCGTCAGCCTGGAAAAACCACCTTTGCCGGTTCCTCCTTGTCACTCGATACTGGGGTCGCAAATGTTCATCACTGGCTTGGCATTTCTGTGGAGACGGCATGGGATCTGTGCTCTACGAAAGTGGCAGATATTTTTAATATCGCGTTGCCGCAAATCGAAGTGCCTGCCAACTGGTCTGCATCTTTTAAAGATAAGCCGTAGTCCAGATTGGACTAAAACAATTCAGGGTAGTGCGCTTTTGCCACTTCCAGGCAGCGATTCGCGGTTTTTTCCGGATCGTCGGAATTCATCACTTCTTCGACAAGCTGCCTGCAGATATCGCCGTTCAGGCTTTGCACGGCTCTTTTCACGCGGGGAACCACGGAAGCGCCCGCACTCAACTCATCAACGCCTAGGCCGATAAGAAGCGGAGTGTATAAAATATCTCCAGCCATTTCTCCGCAGACACCGACCCAGATTTTTTCTGCATGAGCGGCTTCGACCGTCATCTTGATTAATTGAAGAATCGCAGGGTGTACAGGATCGTAAAGATGAGCGATCTGGTCATTGAGTCGATCGACGGCAATGGAGTATTGAATGAGATCATTGGTTCCAATGCTGAAAAACTGCACATGCTTTGCGAGCGCCTTTGCCGAGAGCGCCGCACTGGGAACTTCAATCATGATGCCGACTTCAATATTTTCCTGAAACTCCTGTTGTTCCTTGCGAAGTTCGGCTTTGCATTCTTCAAGGACGATGTTTGCGCGCTGAAGTTCGCCCACGCCCGAAATCATGGGATACATCAGCTTTATATTGCCATGTTTTGCAGCGCGGAGAAT
>JBDSIH010000134.1:0-2385 GCA_039918055.1 Chthoniobacterales bacterium | reverse complement strand
CATTCAGAAGCTCAAATGCGGCAAAGAGCATTTTGACGTTCTTTTCCGGGGCAAGCCGGCCCACATAGAGAAGGAGCTGACGGTCTGCGGGCAAGTTGAGGCGTTTGCGCGTTTCGGCACCATCTGCCGGATCGGGACGAAAAACCTCCTGATCGACCCCGAGATCCGTACATTCCACATTTTCAACCCCCCATTCCGTAAGCAGGGCTGCAAGTGCGGGGCTGGGAACCAAGGTCCGCTCAAAGTGATTATAGAGATGGCAGACGTAACGTTTCGAAAGCTCCTCGGCCATCGCCACCGTAATCGAGCCAAAATATTTTGCCACCGAGCGGATATAGGCCTCTGGGAAATGGGAATGGTAGAAACCTACTGTCGGGATGCTCAGCGCACGTCCGGAAGCAATTGCCTTCCACGCAAGCTGATACGGATCCCCCGACTCAATAATGTCCGGTTTCTCACGCTCGAGAATTTCCTCCACCAGATGCAGGCGCGTCAACGCCCTATACCGTGAAGTCCGAGAAATCAAAGGCGCCGCGATCGAATAAATCGTCGCCCCATTTTCCTCATGCTGCTCGGTGTTCTTCCCGGGAATGACGATAATATGCTTATCCCCGTTATCTCGCCGCTCGATATAGCGCGATTTTTCATGCAGGTACCGCTTCACCCCGCCGCTAAATGGCGAATAAAACTGGGTGAGGTCGCAGATTTTCACAGCGCAAGCGAACCGCGGAGGCGCGGAGACGCGGAGAAGGAAGGGTGGTTGAGGACTATTCGCTTAACACCCTGTTTCAATATGGGCACATGAAAATTTATGAGTAGTCCGAGCGTCAATTTTGTGAGTTTCAGGTATGTTAATAGCTGTGCTTCGTGAATGGGAAGAAGCGTTTCCACCGTTTTTAATTCCACGATGATGGATTCATCCACAACCAAATCCAATCGATACCCACAATCGAGCGTAACTTCGCCGTAAACGACCGGCACCGGAATTTGTCTTTGAAATCCAATACCTCTTTTACTCAATTCATAGCACAAGCACTCTTCGTAAGCCGACTCCAGGAGTCCCGGGCCCAACTCCTTATGAATCGCAATGCATGCGCCAAGGATTTCTCCTGTTACTTTTTCCATTTCTTTCTCCGCGCCTCTGCGCCTCCGCGGTTCAATTCAATCTTCCAGATCCATGAGATAGCGCTCTGCATCCATGGCAGCAGCGCATCCCTCACCGGCGGCGGTGATGGCCTGGCGATAGACGTGATCCGCAACGTCTCCGGCGGCAAAGACTCCCGGCACATTGGTACGGGTGCCTTCTTTTTGCAGAAGGTAACCGTTCTCATCCAGATCCAGCTTGCCTTTGAAGGGTGTGGTATTCGGAGTATGTCCGATTGCGACGAAAACACATTTTACTTCGAGTTCCGACCGCTCTCCGGTCTTAAGATTTTCCAGTGAGACGCCGCGCATTTCGCCCGCATCGTCTGTCAGATATTCCGCGATGCCGGAATTCCAGATTGGTTCAATCTTCGGATTCGCAAGGGCGCGATCCGCCATGATTTTTGAAGCGCGAAGCGAATCGCGACGATGAATGAGATATACCTTCGAGGCAAACCTCGTAAGGAAGGTGGCTTCCTCACAGGCGGAATCGCCTCCACCCACGACACAAACGGGGACATTGCGGTAAAAAGCACCGTCGCACGTCGCGCAGGAAGTAAGGCCGTGACCGACGAGCTCGCGTTCGCGATCAATATCCAACCAGCGCGCGGAGGCACCGCTTGCGATGATGAGCGTCCTGGTTTCAAGCCATTCGCCATCGACTTTTACGCGGTTGATACCGTCCTTGTGTTCAAATTCTTCGACAATGCCGTATTGAAAGCGGGAGCCAAAATTTTCAGCCTGCTGGTGCATGCGCATGATGAGGTCAGGGCCGTCAATACCCTCAGGAAACCCCGGGAAATTTTCAACCGCGGTCGTGGTGGTAAGCTGTCCGCCGGGCTGGCGGCCTTCCAGAACGAGAGGCGTAAGATTTGCACGAGCGGTGTAGATGGCAGCCGTCAGGCCTGCGCATCCCGTGCCGACAATGATCACATTTTCCATAAGGGGTGGTAATAAACAGCAATTTGGGGCGGGCCGCAAACAATCAGTGTCCGATTGGTCATTCGGGGCGCAATTTCAGTATTTCGCCGAGATCTTTTGGCAGGCGCTGCGGCTTGCCATCCGTAGCATTCACCATGGCGAGCGCCTGTCGACAGGTGACCAGCACCACCCCGGTGGCCGGACGGATAATCTCAAAATTAAACCACATCCGCACGCCACTGACTTCGCTGAGCTGGCCATTTATGACGATGGTTTCCCCGGGAAGTGCAGGTTTGCGGTAATCAATCTCCGTGCGCACGA
>JBDSIH010000133.1:0-25496 GCA_039918055.1 Chthoniobacterales bacterium | reverse complement strand
GGGATCGAGCGCGGATTTTGGAGGTGCAGGGGGACGCTATCAGGGAGTCGGGGGGCAGGCAGGTTTCGGAGGTGGCGCAGGTGGCGGAAGCAACAGCGATGGGCAGGCGGGCGGAGGCCCGGGTTTTGGAGGAGGCGGCGGCGGCCAGGTGGGATCAAGCCCAGCCACGACCTATGGCGGAGCCGCCGGTGCGAATGGCGGCGCGGGTGGCGGTGGGGCAGCTCTCGGCGGAGCGATCTTTGTCCGTGAAGGTGGCAATCTGGTCATCGAGGGAACTTCGACCACCGGAAGCAGCATCACTGCAGGAGCTGGCGGCACCGGTAGCGGGTTCGCTCCAGGTGGATCTGCGGGTCAGGCCACAGGGACAGATATCTTTCTCATGACGGGTACGGGGCTTACCGTCCAGGGTACTACGAACACTTCTTTTACCGGCTCCATTGCCTCGCAAGCCGGCGACACAGGGATCAGCAAATCGGGTTCGGGAATTCTGACCTTGTCCAATGACAATAATTCCTACACCGGCGGCACGAGCGTCACCGGAGGGACCATGGCGATTACCAATCAAAAGAACATCGGAACAGGCAATCTTTCTGTGAGCAATGGAGGCGCTGTCGTCGCCAGTGCCAGTATGGACGTGAAGATGGCAGTCACCGTGGATGGGGCGGGCTCCCGCTTTACCTCGGGCGTAGGTCCGGCCGCCCTATCCATCGGCTCGACCGGAAGCGGCTCACTCACCGTCACAAACGGCGGGAACGCGACCTCCCTGGGGTCCATTGTTTTTGGTGACTTCAATGGAGTGACAGGCACGGGCAGCGTGAACGGAACCGGCTCCTCTCTCACAGCCACGACATCCGTGGTGCTGGGGTCTACCGGAACAGGAACGCTGTCAGTCGGCTCTGGCGGAACCGTGACGACGGGGGAGTTGGTTTTCAGCAGTAACGGCGGACCCGGCACCCTTAACCTGAATTCCGGCGGCACTTTGCAGGTCGGGGGAACCAATGGTATCCGGAATTCGGGAACGGGAACTTTCAACCTCGCTGGCGGAATATTGAAAGTCACCAACAGCAGCCTTACCAGTTCGATGAATATGATCCTTAGTAACAGCTCGCTCATTGACACCAGCGGGGTTGAAGGGGTGCTTTCCGGAGTCCTTTCAGGTAGCGGAGCCCTCTCCAAAACCGGTGCAGGCACACTGCACCTCACGGGTGACAATACCTACAGCGGCACCACCACGCTCTACGCGGGCGTTCTCATCATTGATGGCAACCAGAGCGGCATCGGCCAGGTGAGTATCCTCACCGGTAGCACGCTGGGCGGCGATGGCACTCTCGGCGGCAGTCTTCATCTTGAAGCCGACGCCAACCTGAGCTTCGATCCTCTTGAGACGCTTACCATTAATGGCGCAGCTGTCACGTTCGATGGATTTGGCATCCGGAATGTGATCGGCCTGAACGCATCCACCGACATCGGCACCTATACACTGCTTAATGGTTCCGCCGCATTTGACTTCAGCAATGTTTCTAATTTCGGGGTGAACAATGCCTACGCACTCGGAGGCGGCAAGTTCGCCTATTTCCAGGAAGGCAGCTTCGAAGTGGTGGTGGTGCCGGAGCCTTCCACGATGACTCTTCTTGTCCTCGCCGCTTCGCTTGTTTTCTATCGGCAAAAACGACGTAGCGCCTGAGAAAGCGGCACAAATTTCCAGTCTCCATACATCTGGCAATCGTCAAGCCGGAATGCTATCGATACCTGAAGCAGGCTATGAAAAGTATAACGGATTTTATCGAAGTAGGAACACGCGGAAAGGGAACGTATGAAATCACGGAAGAAGTAGCCCAGGCCGTAAAGCGTAGCGGAGTTAAGACGGGAACGGCCACCGTCTTCATCCAGCATACCAGCGCAAGTCTCATTATTTTTGAAAATGCAGATCCGTCTGCCCGGGTGGATTTGGAGCGTTATTTCGAGGAGCTCGTTCCTGAAGATACATCGTATTTCGTGCATACAGCGGAAGGGAAAGACGACTCCACTTCCCACATTCGTTCCGTGCTTACCCGCACGAGTGAAGTCATCCCCATTACAGATAGTAGGCTACAACTCGGAACATGGCAGGGAATTTTTGTTTTTGAACATCGCCGTGCACCACATCACCGCGAGGTTTCTGTCACGATTTTAGGCGTTTAATTCGCCGAATATTTTGTGCCTTTTCGTGCAATGCGGCCTGCGGGAATAAAACGCATCCATCTGGTGAAGATGAATGACGGAAGCAGGCTACCGTGGCGACAAGCCTCAGCGCACTGCAGGATCGTCTGACTTCGTGATCAGGAAATTTTTTCCAAGAGCGCAGGCAGTTCAGAAAGATCCTGAATGACATAATCCGGATGGGCATCCGCCTGCTCTTCCGAGCCAGCAACCTCGATCCAGATACTTTTGATACCCGCCCGCTGTGCCCCCTGGATATCCCGTTCGATACTATTACCGACCATGACGGCGGATTCCGCCTTCACGCCGAGTTGATCGAGCAGCCAATGGAAAATTTTCGGCTCCGGCTTTCCGATACCATGATCGCCGGAAATGGCGACAGCCTTGAAATGATCGGTTAATCCCGATGCCTTGAACTTATCGCGCTGAAAAGCGGGCGCGCCATTGGTAAGCAGACCCAGGGAATATTTCGTGGAAAGGAGCGCGATGATTTCTTTGGCGTTCGACATCAGGCGTGCAAATTTACGGCGCGTATCCGCGAATGTTTTGGAAAGTTCGACTCCGGCTTCAGGCGTCTCAATTGCCTGAACGCGTAGCGCCTTGTCGAAAATATCGACCCGGAATTTTGCAGACCATGCTTTCAATGCAGGCAGCGGTTCGGCATCGCCATCAAAATTTCCCCACAGGCACTCAAAAGCGCTGATGCCGATAGAGCGGCAGTAATCGACCTGTGGACTTTTTGCCCAGTCTTCGCGGGCAATACGCATGGCGTCATTGATAAAGGCCTCCTGCCGTGCGCCATACTTGCTGGCCAAAAGCGCGGTCTCGGCGAAGGCTTCTTTGGAAATGGCTTCGTCCACGATGAGCGTGTCATCCAGGTCAAATATTACGGCTTCAATCGGCATAGTCCCGGAAAGCTATGGTAGTCTACCGCGTCTTTCCAGTCGCGATTTGTTGCGTTTGCGAAAAAATTTCGTGATATTGAAGACTTCCGAATCTGCGTGTTCCATGAAAATCGAGCATCTCTATATTTCAAGTGGCCATAATTTCTTCGGCCATCACGGCAAGACGCCCGATACCCATACCATGACCGCGGTCGATCACATCGAATGCGTCGCCGGACAGGGAATTCGAGGCGACCGGTTTTTCGGCCATAAGGAAAACTACAAGGGACAGATCACTTTTTTTGAGGCGGAGATGCACGAAAAACTCTGCCGGGAATTAAGCGTTTCAGACAAATTGCCCGATGCCTTCCGCCGGAACGTCATTGTCCGCGGTGTGGATCTTAATACGCTGATCAAGCAGACCTTTGAAGTCCAGGGGGTGCAGTTTGAAGGTGCCGCGGAATGCAGCCCGTGCTACTGGATGGATACCGCCTTCGCGCCCGGCGCGGAAAATCTTCTGCGAGGACATGGCGGCCTGCGCGCGCGCATTGTTACCGACGGAATTTTGCGGGTTAAATAATTGCGGCTCCATCAGCCACCTGATGGCTTCATTCCTCTCTGCGAAAATTGCAGTCGGGACATGGCGCAAAGCCGTCCGGCTTTCCAATTCAGCTGCGGTTTTTGCGGCATAGGCGGGTGCGAAATAGGCCAGTTTTTCCACCACGAGTCCGTCGATAAATTTTAAATCACTCATCATAGTATCTGCAGAGGTGCTGTAGCGAAAAGTGCGGACAACGAGAACGCGTATCGTGGTGATGCCCATGCCCATGATCGCATGGGCAACGCTCTGAATCTCGGTATAGGTGATGTCTTTGTAATCGCCGACGGTGAATTCCAGCCATCCCGCATCGTCAAGTTGCGCCAATACTACGGGAGATTGATACACTAATTTCATGTTGAGAAAATGAAGCTTACTGCGATTTTCTAAAAATTTGACAGAAGAAATATTTAATTTGCGCGGGTACGCCGTTCCGGGCAAAGCGATGCGCGGGACGTTCTATTATAGTATAGAAAAACGCAGCAAATAAAATACATACGCAAATTATTATCAGATCCCGCAGGGGCGAGGGCATACCCGTGCGCATCAAAACCGGGTTAAAATAATAATCCATAACAAAGCAGCCAATAGGAACATGCGTAAGGTAAAGGCTGTAGGATATATCACCAAGGTAGCGGAAGGGGCGGGGAAATAGAAAATCCGGCGGCTGAAATGTGTAGCACAAATAGATAAGCAGGCTTATGCCCGTTGCGGTGCACGCCATCGAGAGGGAAAACTCATGGAATATGGCCGCCACAAGAATCACGAGAAGGAGTGCTGTGGATTTGTTTTGTGATTCGCAGAAATACCATGTGGCGAGCCCCAGGCCGAACAGTGGCCACTGCCCGAGAAAAAACAGCACCGGCATTTTCCCAATGCCGGGATAAAAAGATGCGATGCCAAGAAATATAAAAAAGGCAAGTCGGTAGCGCCCAAAAGACAGTGAAATCGCAGTTACAAAATAGAATATGACTTCATAGGTCAGACTCCAATACACCCAGTTTACCGTATGCACGGAAGTGGCGGGTGCAGTAAGTAAGGTGAGCGTGGCAAGAATTTCACCCACGCTATGAGGGAGTATTGTGACGTTATTTGCGCCTTTTGTGAACAGATGAAGACCGACTACCAGTAAAACGACGACGATGCTGGCCAGATACGGCGGATAAATACGCCACAGACGCCTCCAGAGAAATACCCCGGCACTTTGTTGCCTGCGCAGCGCAAGTGCAATGCAGTAACCGCTGATAACAAAAAAGATCGGGACGCCGAGCCAGCCATACCTTACCATTACCCGATTGAGGATTATGGGGTGCATTTCATTAATATGAAAAAGCACTACCCACAGAGAGGCGAGTCCACGCAGACAATCCAGCACGGGCAAATAGCCCCGGAAATTTACAGGTTTTGGCGGGCGCTCAAGTTGTTCCGTTAAGTCTTGCAAAATTAAGTGAATGAAGAGGGAAGCCCCTGACACTCCTGTGTGTAAGTATCGTAGATCGCCGCTCAACTGAAAGCGACGAAAGTTTTTCGCAATGAGTTTCGACAGCGCGTCGACCGGCCGCTATCAAAGAAGCGTGCAGGAGCGGGAAACCATCACCATGGCGGGCATTATTCTCGCAGGAGGAGCATCCTCCCGAATGCATTTTCCAAAGCACAGCCTGTTAATCAATGGCGTTACCATGCTGGAACGGCAGGTAAGACTGCTTCGCCTGGCGAGAGTGGATTCGTTCTTTGTTTCCGTAGCTAAAGAGGGGCAGGTTCCGAAAAAATATCCCCTTCTTATTGATAAATATCCGGACCTTGGCCCGCTGGGTGCGATTGCGACTGCGCTGGAGACTGTGAAAGCAACCCACTTTCTGGTGCTCGCGGTGGATTTACCGGATCTTACACCGGAACTGCTTCTTCGTCTCCGCAACAAATGCACGGAAGTATCTGGCTCGGTGCCCATGCGCATGAATGGAGATCTCGAGCCACTTTGTGCGATTTATCCCGCGACAGGAGCGAGCCTGGTGCTGCAGCGGATTGCAAAAAACGCCTGTTCCGTAAAAGGCTTCGTGGAGGAATTGATCGCCGCGGAGCAAATGAACCCACACGAACTGACCGCCGAGGAGGAAGCTCTGCTGCGGAATGTGAATTATCCACAGGATCTTTAGGATAATCCGGATTTATGGAATGACTTTCCCCAGGAAATCTGTGAAACGTCCTCTCTCTCCATGAAAATTTGCCTCGTCGTTTTATTTACAGGATTACTGACACTTCCCGCGCTGGCAGAATGGAAGGCGGAGTCCCTTAAGACTCCGATCCATTTTTCCAGCGGCGCACAACTGGTGGAGGCCTCCCTCTTTCAGGATAACAAAACAGTGCATCTGACCGCCTTCATTTTCGAGGAGCGGAATTATGAATTTCGTGTGGTGGATAACGCATCGAAATCGTCAACCCTGATGTCGGGCATGGAAGCTACGAGCGCATCGGCGGGGGTAAATGGTGGCTACTTTCAGGAAGACTTTACGCCGGTGGGATTATTGGTGGAAAATGGAAAGCGCCTGCATGAGTTCCAAACCGCAAAACTGCTCTCCGGAGTATTCTGGGTGCAGGGGAATGGAAAACCGGAGATTCTCAGCGCCCAGACATTCTCAAGCCGTGACCGCAAACCTCTTCAGGCCATCCAATGTGGCCCCAGGTTGGTCCAGGAAGGAAAAGCTACCGTGGGGCTAAATGCTGTTCGATCTGCGAGAAGGACAATTATTGCCACGGACGGACACGGAAAATGGGCACTTCTCACTCTTTCCACAGGAACACTGGCTGATGCCGCGGAAATTCTTACCGTTTCAGGCTTATTCAATGGCTTAAGCATCTCTTCAGCCTTAAATTTTGATGGTGGTTCCTCTACCGGTCTGTGGGTAAAGAAGGAACCGAAGGCGTTTTACGTAATGCCTTATGCCAATGTCCGCGACTACCTGGCAGTCTTTCCAAAGCATTAAGAGTCATCCGTGTACGGGTTTGATTGAGATTTATTTCACATGATATTTCTCTGGCGGTAAGGGGCATCGCGGTCTTAAATTGATAGTATGCAAATTCACTTAAGCCCTCGTCATCTGCGTTTGACCGCAGCAATACATTCGTATGTTGCCGGAAAAATCGAACACCTCGAGGATCAGGCAGACGACATCGTCGCGGCACACGTCGTGCTCCTTCATGATGAAACCAAGAATAAAAAGCACACCGTAAAGGTGCATCTCGCCGTTCCCGGCCCGGACATCCACGCGGAGGACTCTGAACAGGATCTCTACGCGGCCATCGATAAAGTTGTGGCCAAGCTGCACCAGCTTCTGCGCAAGCGGAAAACAAAATTGCGCATGAATAAGCGGCACAAGCTTCAGGTTTCGCTCGAACGCAAAAAACTGGGACGCTGATTTTGGATTCGCCTCTTCCACCCCTGGAGATGGATTCGGAGTACAAGGTCAAACTCGATGTATTCGAGGGGCCCCTTGATCTGCTGCTTTATCTCATCAAAAATGATGAGGTCGATATTTACGATATCTCCATCGAGCGCATCACGAAACAATACCTCAAGTATCTTGAGGCATTTGAGATGCTGAATGTGGAACTTGCCGGCGAATTCATCGTAATGGCGGCAAATCTTCTTTATCTGAAGAGCCGCACGTTGCTTCCCGTCGACCAGCAGATGGCCGATGAGGAAGCTGAAGAAAATGATCCTCGCTGGGAGCTGATCCGTCAGCTTATCGAGTACAAAAAATTCAAGGACGCCGCTGAACGGCTTCGCGACCGTGCCATTGTGGCGGAAAACCTTTTTGGCAGAACGCCCGCCACACCCGAGTTCGAACCCGACGCGGCATTGATGGTGGGCGAGGTCGGCATTTTTGACCTGATTGGCGCGTTTCAGAAAATTCTCAAGCGTCTTGAGGCCAAGCCCGAAGATCTTCGGGAAATTTTTGAGGAAAACTTTACGGTTGCCGATAAGATGGAGCATCTCCTGCGCATCGCCACCGTGGATACGCCGGTCCGGTTTGAGGAATTGTTTGCGGAAGCTGCTTCACGCACGGAAGTGGTGGTCACTTTCCTGGCACTTCTTGAACTAATCCGCATGAAGCAATTGCGCGTGGCACAGGAAGAGACCTTCGGCGAAATCCTTGTGACTCGGGCCCAGCCCGCCTAGCAGAGTAGCTGATTTGGCTGGAACCCAATAGCGGTTTGCCGCCTTTAATTCTGTTAATTTTATCAATTTTGTCTAAAAAAGTCCTTAATTCATGGTCAGCCTGAAACAAATTCTCGAGTCAGTCCTTTTCTGTTCTAATAAACCGTTGCCCCCAAAAGCATTACAGGCGGTTTTCAAGTCTGCTATGGATGCGGCAAAGGAAGAGGATCCATTGCCTGAGGAATTTGTAAAAGTTAAAGAGGCGCAGATCGTCGAAGCCCTGGAAATTCTCCAAAAGGAATATGCCGAAGGGGAACGCGGAATGAAGCTTGTGGACACTGCCAGCGGATGGCAGCTCGTTACCAATCCCGAGTGCGGCCCCTGGGTTCGTCATCTTTTCCCGGAAATGAAACCCGCGCGGCTCAGTTCTCCCGCTCTGGAAACGCTGGCTATCATTGCGTATCGTCAGCCCATTACGCGTGCAGATATCGAAGCCGTTCGCGGAGTCGCTGTGGACGGCGTCATGCAGACCCTTCTTGATCGCGGTCTTGTAAAAATTGCCGGTCGCGCCGATGTGCCGGGCCGCCCTCTCCTTTACGAGACAACCCAGTTTTTCATGGAACATTTCGGGCTTCGCAATCTGGATGAACTTCCGGACGCACAGGAACTGCGAACGATCCCATTGCCGAAAGCTCCTGTTGCCGAAGTCGAAAAACCTGCAGAAGCTGAAGCAGTGGAAGGCGAAAATCCAACGCCCGTAGAAGCAGCTGCCGAAGAGCATCACCTCCTCGAGGGCGAAGATGTCACGGCACCGGAAACTTCCGAAGACGCTGCTGCGGAAGCGCACGATCTTGAGGAACACTCTACAGAAGAATCAAGCGAACCTGTAGAAGAAGTCGAAGAGACTTCTCCTAAAGTACCGGAAACCGCGGATGAGTGATCTCGGGGAGCTGCGTGTTAAGATTGATAAGATCGATGCGTTGTTAATCGATCTTCTCAACCAGCGCGCAAAGCTTGCCCTCGAAGTCGGCCGTATCAAGCAGACTACCGGAATCCCTGTTTACGCTCCCGAACGCGAGGACCAGCTTCTTCGCGGACTTGAAAAACGCAGCAACGGACCGCTAACTCCCGAAGCAATTCGGGCGATCTATCGGGAAATCATGTCCGCCTCGCTTTCGCTGGAAACCGATCTCGTCATTGCCTGCGCTGGACCGGAGACCGGACTCACTCCGCAGGCGGCGCATCAGAAATTCGGATCGAGCATCCGTTATCTTTTTTTCCCAACCATTCCTGAAGTCTTCTCAGGCATTCAAAGCAAGAAGGCGAATTACGGGGTGGTGCCGATTGAAACGCCCACGGAAACGCCCGTGCGCCAGACACTTGATTGTCTGATGGAGGGCAATCTCTCCATCGCAGCCCAGATCCAGCTCGTAAGCTTTACCGGCGCGCAACATGTCGGCCGCTTTTTTGTAATCGGCAATAGCCTCAATCCTCCTTCGGGAAATGATCAGACAAGTCTCTGCATCCGCGTTCACAACCAGCCCGGCGCGCTTGTTTCGGCTATCGCGCCCCTTTCGGAATCCAGCATCAACCTCATTCAGATACTCACTTTGCAGGATACGGATGGCAAACCTGAGAACAGCTTCTATCTTGAAATCGACGGCCATGCTGCGGACCCGCTCGTGCGCGATACGATCGAAACCCTGCGGTCGCGGTGTGACTCCGTGAAAATTCTGGGCAGCTACCCGAAGGTATAGAGTCTCCGCCGACTAAAAAGAGACACAGTTTGCCTTTACGGAAAAGGCTGACACTCTTATTTAAAAGGTAATGGCAGAAGCACCCCAGGGGACAATCAGCTTTCTCTTCACGGATATCGTGGGGAGCACGAAGCTTTGGGAACGCTTTCCAAATATCATGGGCGGTGTGATTGCGCGCCATGATGCACTGATGCGTGCGACTTTTGAAATGCGGCGCGGCTTTGTTTTTAAAACCGTTGGCGATTCTTTCTGTGTGGCCTTTCCCACGGTGAATGATGCCGTTCTCTCGGCACTTGATCTGCAGCGTGCGATTGCCGCGGAAAACTGGGGTGAGATCGGGATCATGATGGTTCGCATGGGTATCCACACCGGCACGGCAGAATTTCGGGATGGTGATTACTTTGGCGGCACGCTGAATCGCGCGGCACGCATCGAAGCTGCTGCGCACGGCGGGCAAATTCTGCTTTCTCAACTTTGCGTGGAATTGCTGAGCGATGAAACGCTGGATGGCCTGCAGTTCAAATCCCTCGGCGAGCATCGCCTGAGAAATCTCGAACGCCCGGAACATCTCTATCAGGCAGTCGCCGAAGGCCTGCTTGTCGACTTCCCCCCGCCACGAAGTATGGAGGTGCTGCCGAACAATCTTCCCGTGCAGACCACGAGCTTTATCGGTCGCGTGCGCGAACTGGAAGAGGTGCGCCACCTGCTGGAAGGCACGCACTTGCTGACACTTGTCGGAACCGGCGGAACAGGAAAGACCCGCGTAGCACTCGAAACAGGAGCGGCGTTGATCAATGAATTCCGCGACGGCGTGTGGCTGGCCGAACTTGCACCTCTCACCGATCCCGCACGCATTCCGGAAATCGTGGCAAACACGCTCGGTGTGCGTGAGGAGCCGGAGCGGCCACTCCAGGAAACACTGATAAATTTTCTAAAGGGTAAAACCATTCTCCTCATTCTTGATAACTGCGAACACTTGCTGCCCGCGTGCGCGACACTGGTTTCCGAGTGGCTGCGCGCAAGCCCGAACCTGAAAGTCCTGGCGGCGAGCCGCCACTCCTTCGGCATTTCCGGAGAAACCACCTATCATGTTCCTCCGCTGAAGATTCTCGATATGCGCACGAACGAGTTCGAGGGGGCAAACATGGCGGAGCGGCTTTCCCAATACGATGCGGTGAAACTTTTTATCGAGCGCGCGCGCGCCGTAAACCCTTCTTTCTCGGTCACTAATGAAAATGCGCCTTCCGTTGCGGAAATCTGCACACGTCTGGATGGCATTCCCCTGGCGATTGAACTCGCCGCGGCACGGGTGCGCCTGCTCTCCGTGGATCAGATTGCGGCACGACTCGATGATCGCTTCCGTTTGTTAAAAGGCGGGAACCGCGACGGCCTTCCGCACCAGCAAACGCTGCAGGCACTGATTGACTGGAGTTACGATCTGCTTTCGGAAACCGAACGGATTTTGTTCAGACGCCTGGGAGTTTTTGTGGTGGGCCGCACACTGGAAGCGCTCGAAAAAGTATGTGCTGGCGAGGGTGTCGATGAAGCGGACGTTCTCGATCTGCTTCAGCAGTTGATGGACAAATCTCTCGTTGCTGTCGAATATGACAAGCGCGGTCAGACACGCTACACGATGATTGAAAGCGTATGGCAGTACGCACGTGAAAAGCTGGAAGCATCCGGCGAAGGCGACACGCTTCGCAATCGTCACATGGATTACTTTCTCGTGCTCGCCGAGGAAATTGCACCGCACTTCCTGGAGAACGACCAGCAGGAATGGCTGGAACGTTTCGCGGAAGAGCGTTTTAATTTTCGCGCCATTACGGAATGGGCAATCCGCAGTGGACGCATTCAGGACGGCCTGAGACTTCTACCCGCGTTGGCGCGACCTGTGGAAGTGCGCGGTAACATTGGTCTGGTGCGCGGATATTATCAGGCGTTGCTGAAACATCCCGATTCCGAAGAACCAACACTACTTCGCGCACACGCGCTTGACGCAGCAGGAAGACTCGCATGGGTGGAAGATCATTACGACGACGCGCGAAAATATTACGTCGAGGCCATCGAACTTTTTCAGAAGCATGAAAAACCCGTCGATGCCGCATTGACGACCTGTTTCCTTGCCTTTCTCAATCGCGGCGATGGAAATATTGATCTCGCCGAAAAGCAATTTCTGCAGGGAATCGAAGCCGATAAAAAATATAATGAGCCCAAATTGCGCGCAGTCGCGCTGAGCGGACTTGGCACGGTCGCACAGGATCGCGGGGATATCACCGGAGCACTGGAACTGAAAGAGGAGAGCCTGGCCATTTATCGTAAACTCGGTGATCGCTGGGTCATTGGTTATATTTTATGGGGTGTCATACGTCCGGCCATTGCTTCCGGGAAGATTGATCGCGCCAAACAGGCAATGTGCGAGTGGGCGCAGATCGCGCAGGATCTTCACAATCAGTGGGTGCTGCCGTACATCATGGAGAGCTTTGCGGCGGCAGCGCTCGCACTCAAGGAAAGCGATCGCGCGGCCCGCTTCTTCGGTGCCGCGGAAGCAATGCGCGAACGCTATGCCACGCAATTTTCACTCGCGGAGAAAAAGGAACACGAGGAATTTATTGCCGGACTACGTGCGCAGTTGTCAGAACCGAAGCTCAAGGCCGCATGGATGGCGGGGCGTGATCTTTCTTCGACGGATGCGCTCAAAGAAGCGCGCGCGAATATTTAATAACAGACGGAGTCCCAATCGGAACTCCGTCTATAAATTATTAAATGTGGATGGCTTTGCCGTAGGCCTGCTCGGCCGCTTCATGGATCGCTTCCGTTAATGTCGGATGTGCATGAATGGTTGCCGCGATGTCCTCGTGCGTGGCTTCAAGCGTAATGGCGAGACCCATCTCGGCGATCATCTCCGTGGCCTCCGGCCCGATGATGTGCGCACCGATGATTTCTCCGTGCTCTTCACCCATGATGAGTTTTACAAAACCATCGATATCGCCAATGGCGCGGGCTTTGCCGCTGGCCATGAAGGGAAATTTTCCGATTTTGTATTTGATGCCCTTTTCCTTCGCGGCACGTTCGGTAAGTCCGACGCTTGCGACCTGCGGATGACAATAGGTGCAACCAGGGAATGTCGTGACCTTCTTCGGCTTCGCACCGGGCGTGAACATTCCTTCAACAGCCTGGATGGCTTCGTAGCTGGCAACGTGTGCGAGCCATGGCGGCCCGATGATATCGCCCGCAGCGTAAATACCCTTGATACTGGTTTCGTAGCGATCGTTCGTTTTGATGTATCCGCGATCGAGATCCAGCTTGAGTCCGGGAGGAAGAACCGCCTGAACACCGATGGCTACCAGACAAACCTCCGCTTCGATGGTCTCATTCTTCGCACCTTCAACGGTGATTTTAACACCCTTGTCGGTAGCTTCTGCGCTCGTGACTTTCGTATTGGTAAGAACCGTGATGCCCTGCTTGGCGAAGGATTTTTCCAACGTCTGGGAAACTTCGGTGTCTTCGACGGGAAGTATGTTCGGCAGCATTTCGACAACCGTGACCTTGGTGCCAAACGCATTGAAGAAATATGCAAACTCGACGCCGATTGCACCTGCGCCGATGACGACAAGGCTTTTCGGCTGCTTTGGAATGACCATCGCTTCCTTACTGCTGATGACCGTGGTGCCATTAAACGGAAGATTCGGCATCGGGCGGCTTAGGCAACCGGTGCTGATGAGAATATTTTTTCCTTCGATCGTCTGTTTCTTGCCATCCTTGCCATTGACTTCGACAACGCCGGCCTTTGGCACACTTGCTTCACCAAGGACGTAATCCACCTTGTTTTTCTTGAAAAGAAATTCAATGCCAGCGGCATTTTTGTCCGATACCACGCGTGAGCGTTTGACGATTTTTTCCCAATCGTAGGTAAGATTATCGAACTTCATGCCGAACTCTTCGGCCTGCTTCGTCATGATCTGGTAAAGTTCTGCATTGCGCAGAAGCGACTTTGTGGGGATACAGCCCCAATTAAGGCAGGTGCCACCGGCGCGTTCTTTTTCGACACAAACCACTTTTTTTCCGAGCTGTGCAGCGCGAATTGCAGCGACATATCCGGCGGGTCCTCCGCCAATTACTATTAAATCGTATGACATAGTTTTGAACCTTTCTTAAAATAGCATCGTTGCCGGATTTTCCAGCAGGGAACGAAGTGTTTTGAAATATTCCGCGCCAATCGCGCCATCGACGACACGATGGTCGGCGCTGAGCGTGATCGCCATGGTGTGACCAACGACAATTTTGTCCTGCGCATTAACGACAGGCTTCTTAACGATAGCACCTACGGCAAGAATCAGGGCCTGCGGAGGATTGATGATCGCCGAAAAATTATCGACGCCGTAAGCACCGAGGTTGGAAATGGTAAGCGTGCCGCCCTGATACTCTTCAGGCTTCAGTTTTTTCGCACGAGCGCGAGTGGCGAAGTCTTTAATGGCGGAGCTGAGATCGCGAAGAGAAAGCTTATCCGCATTGCGAATGACCGGTGTGACAAGCCCTTCCTCCACCGCAATGGCGACGGAGACGTTGATGTCCGAATATTCGAAGACGGAATCTCCGGCAAATGCAGCATTTACTTTCGGATGCGCTTTCGCGGCGTGAGCGGCAGCCATTACCACGAAATCATTCACCGTAACTTTAGGCGCACCGTTTTCTTCCTGCACGGCATTGATATCTTTGCGAAGGCGCATGAGCGGTTCGGCATCGATTTCAATCGTGAGATAGAAATGCGGGATTTGTGTTTTGCTGGCGTAAAGACGGTCGGCGATAATGCGGCGCATGCCACTGAGAGGAATGCGGGTTCCATTCCCAGTAGGAACAGGGATTGAAATTGCGGCGGGCGCTGCTGCTCCGCCACCTGTCGGTGCATTGAGCAGATCGGCCTGAACGATTCTTCCGCCAGGGCCGGTGCCGGTAATGCGGCTGAGATCGATGCCTTTTTTCGCAGCGATTTTTTTCGCGAGCGGGGAGGCTTTTACGCGTCCGTTATTAATAACGGGCGCTGGTGCAGGCGCTCCGGCTTTTACGGGCGTGGTGGCTTCCGCTTTTGGAGAAGTGGCGTCTGCTTTCGCAGGTGCTTTTTTCTCTTCTGGGGCGGGCCCGGTTTCTCCTTCCCCGCGAACGTAAGCGAGTCTTCCGCCGACATTTACTTTCTGGCCTTCCTGAAGATAGATCTGCTCGAGAACTCCATCATCAAAAGCTTCCATTTCCATGGTCGCCTTGTCGGTTTCAACATCGGCGATGACTTCGCCTGCGGAAACCTTGTCGCCAGTTTTTTTGTGCCACTTGACGACCGTTCCTTCGGTCATCGTGTCACTGAGTTTGGGCATCGTAATATCCGGCATAAGAATTATTAGAGATTGCAGACGCGTTTGACGGCGTTGACGATTTTTTCGGAATTGGGAAGGACTGCGATTTCGAGCAGTTCGTTATAGGGCATCGGCACATCTTCCTGAGCAACGCGCAGAATCGGGGCGTCGAGTTCGTCGAAAATATGGTGCTGAATCTGGTAGGTGATTTCCGAACCGATGCCGCAAACCGGGCGATCCTGTTCGGCGACGACTACGCGATGCGTTTTTGAAACGGAAGCAAGAATGGCGTCGAGATCCAGCGGACGGATACTGCGAAGGTCGAGGACTTCCGCATTGATGCCCATGCCGCTGAGCTCTTCGGCTGCATTAAGCGCCATCGGAACCGTCTGCGCGTAGCAGATGATCGTGACATCCGAGCCTTCACGTTTTACTTCGGCACTTCCGAGCGGGATGAGAAGCTCTTCGCCCTCGTCTTCAACAAGTCCTTTTACACTGTAGAGAAGTTCGCATTCGAGAACGAGCACGGGATTATTATCCCGGATGGCTGTCTTCAAAAGACCCTTCGCATCGCGGGGCGTTGCCGGAGTGCAGATTTTCAGGCCGGGGAAATTTGCAAAGAGTGATTCGGTGGCATGCGAATGCGTTGCACCCAGAGTGTGAGCAGGGCCGTTCGGACCGCGGAAGGTGACGGGCACATGCAACTGACCGCCGGACATCGTTATCATGTTCGGAGCGTTGTTCACGATCTGGTCAAAAGCCACGAGCGAAAAGCTGAAGGTCATGAATTCGACAACGGGACGCAGGCCGACCATGGCCGCGCCGATGCTCATTCCTGCAAACCCGTTTTCACTGATCGGCGTATCGATGACGCGCTTTGGCCCGAATTTATCGAGCAGGCCCTGGCTTACTTTATAAGCACCGTTGTATTCCGCGACTTCTTCACCGATGAGGAACACGTTTTTGTCGCGTTCCATTTCCTCGAAGAGCGCTTCATTGAGTGCCTGGCGGTAGGTTATCTCCCTCATTTGGTTTCCTCCGCGTAGTAGGTGTAATTATAAAGCTCATCAAGCGGAGGCTGTGGGCTGGCTTCGGCGAAAGCAACGCTATCGAGCGAAATTTTTTTCGCTTTCTTGTCCATTTCGTCAAATTTTTCCTGCGTAAGCTTGCCCTCTTTTATGAGGTCGCTCTGGAGCTTCGAAATAGGATCCTGCTCCTTGCGCTTCTCCAGCTCCTCGCGCGTGCGGTAAGTGGCGGGGTCGGACATCGAGTGTCCACGATAACGATACGTTTCCGCTTCGATAAACCACGGTTGCTTGTTCTTGCGGACGTCTTCAACAATCGGTGTAAAATCTTTGATGACCGCACGGACATCCATGCCGTCGATGACTGCGCTTTTCATTCCGTAGCCTTTCGCGCGATCCACAATCTTGTCCATCGGGATGGAACGCTTCACGTGCGTTCCCATCGCGAACTGGTTATTTTCGACAATATAAATAACAGGCAGCTCGAAAAGGCCCGCCATGTTCAGCGCTTCGTGGAAGGAACCCTGATTAATCGCGCCGTCGCCAAGATAGCAAACAGTGACACGGTCTTCGTCTTTGTATTTAGAGGCAAGCGCCATTCCTGTCGCAAGCGGCACGTGGCTGGCGACGATGGCATGACCGCCATACATGTGATTTTTGACATCGAAAAAGTGCATCGATCCGCCAAGACCCTTCGAGCATCCCGTGGCTTTTCCAAAAAGCTCGGCCATACAGGCGTCGGCGCTGGTTCCGCGTGCGAGGGCGTGGCCGTGATCGCGATAAGCGGTGATAATATAGTCATCTGGACGAAGAACGGCGACGGTTCCGGAGACCACGGCTTCCTGCCCAATATATAAATGGCAGAATCCCCCGATTTTTTGCTGCTGATATTGCTGAGACGCCCTTTCTTCGAAGCGCCGGATCAGGAGCATCTGAAAGAGAATATCAATCTCGTCGTTTTTGGCTTCTTTACCCATATTTCAATGCGTCAAATTGTCGCGTTTCACAGAAAGATTCCCTCTCTCCGCAAACAGAGAAACCTTCATGAATTTGAAGGCTTTGGCAATCAGAAATCAGCGTAAGGGCAATCTGCTGTTAATTGAAAAGCCGATTGCCATAGCAAACTAGTCGCCTATGATTTTTACCAGAACCCGCTTGCGGCGTTTTCCATCGAATTCCCCGTAGAAAATCTGCTCCCATGGCCCGAAATCGAGCTTTCCCTCCGTGACGGCCACCGTGACATCGCGCCCCATAATCTGACGTTTAAGGTGGGCATCGGCGTTATCTTCCGCGCCATTGTGCCGGTATTGGGCATGCGGCTTCTCGGGCACGAGGTGTTCCAGCCATTTTTCGAAATCGGCGTGAAGGCCGCGTTCGTCGTCATTAATGAAGACGCTGGCGTGATGTGCATGGCATTTACCAAACAAAGCCCCTCCTTAATGCCGCTCGCATTCAGCCACCTAGTGATTTCCGGGGTAATATTCAGAAAGGCCCGGCGTTCCGGAACCTCAAACAAGAGTTCATTGCGGAAGGACTTCATATTAATACCCTGGATATTTTGGTTTCCAGGCGGCGGCCCCGGCAGAAGCATCGAGACCAAACAGCCATTTGACCAATGGAGAATTCAGAACGCGAAGCTGCCAAAATTGCCACATGAAAATGAAAAATAGAGGAACGAGCGCCGCCCACCCTTCGGTTTTTCCATAACCGATAAACGGAAGATCATAATGTAAAGGTTGGCCGTCTATCATCAATAACACCGCAAAAAATGTGCCGACGATTATTCCAACCATGCTGATCTGCACGAATATGACGGCTGCAATCCGACTGGTTTGGTTTAATTGAAGCAGTCCCGAGCCTATCCAAAACCCAAAAACACCAATGACAAAACTTAGGAAGGAAATCCCGGAATTGCCTTTATTCAAAAAATCGATGACAGAAGCCACTCCGCCAAGAATGAAAAGCCATGCAACAATTTTAAGCGAAAGAGGGAGTGGCGCTCCTTTGTTGGAAACGGTCATTTCTGGATTAAATCTGTCTGCACCCCGGCAAACAACTCTCTTTTCCTAAAAGCGGCCTTTCCTTTCTGTCGGACACATCCGATAGTGGGCGCGTCCGCGATTACATTATATTCCATGAATAAAAAGACGATTCTTACGCTGGTGGGGGCTACGTTGCTTTCTGGATGCGTGAATGAGTATGGGCACTTCCGTCCACCGGACCCCTTGGGACGCGCCGTCTTTAATCTTTTTGATCCTCCTCCCGCTCAGGGCGGCCCGCCCCCCCAAAATGGAGGCGGCTCTGAATATGTGGTGAACGAGGATATGCCCCCGACCCAATATGAACAACGCCCCAACGCTCCAGGCCCCGGACTTGTCTGGGTTGCGGGATATTGGAGCTGGAACGGAACCCGATGGAATTGGGTGCGCGGACGCTGGATTGAAGCACCCCGCATTGGCTCTCAATGGGTTGCTCCTCAATACTATGTCACGAACGGCCAGCGTTACTGGCGTCCTGGATATTGGAGGTAAATTACCCTCCGATTGCGGCAGTTTCCTGTTCGATCTTCAGACGGTCGAGTTTTTCAAATGGCAGGCAGGCCAGAAGCTCGCACCGTCGGCGGAGCTGGATGCCGACCTCACGGAACTTTTGGTAAATCTCCTCATCGCTTCCCTGAAATGCCACGGGATCTTCCAACCCCCAATGCGCGATAATCGGATGTCCCGGCCAGATGGGACAGGATTCACGGGCGTTGTCGCAAACAGTGATGACAAAATCAAAAGAGATGTCTTCTACGGCTGTAATTCCCTTGCTGCGGGCATCGCGCGCGTCGATTTTGAACTCATCTCGCAACACCCTCAATGTCATCGGATGAACCTGTCCTTTGGGATTTGAACCGGCGCTATAAGCTTCGAATTTACCCTGTCCTACCGTGGGCTGATTCATCAGATATTCGCCCAGAATGCTGCGGGCGGAGTTTCCAGTACAGAGAAAAAGGATTTTGTATTTTTTCATGGGTGGATGGGTTTTGACTGTGTGACAGCATGGGCAAAAACGGCAAAAATTGCTCCCAGCACAGGAGCCGCAAGGTAAATCCACAGGTCATGAAGGTTTCCGGATACCAGCGCGGGCGCAAGAGAGCGGGCCGGGTTCATGGATGCCCCGCAGATTGGTCCGGCAAAGAGCGCTTCCAGCCCAACGGTGGCTCCAATAGCCACCCCCGCCATGATTCCCTTTTCCTTCGCCCCGGTAGCCACGTGCAGGATCACAAACATCAATAAAAAAGTCAGAATCGCTTCGAGAATGAACGACTGCATTGCCGGGCCTGCCGGAAGCGTGCTGCCCAAAAGATTATTTGTGGGAAACAAAGCTTTCAGCACAAGACTTGCCAGAATTGCTCCTGCGCATTGACTGATGAGATAGGGCAAAACACGCCCAAAAGGAAAGCGACGAGATACTGCAAATGCAATCGTCACGGCTGGATTAAGGTGTGCGCCGGAAACATCTCCGACAGAGTAAATCATCGCCATTACGATAAGCCCGAAAACCAAACCAATCCCTACATGGGTAACGGCTCCTCCGGAAATTTCATTAACAATAATGGCTCCCGTGCCGGCAAAAACGAGAGCGAATGTGCCGATAAGCTCAGCCAGACAAAGACGGTAATTTTGCAGAAAAACCATGCTACGTTACCCTTTAGTACAGCATATCGAAGCGGGCGTAAGCCCCGGATTTTTGGAAAGGCTGCTCAACAAACGCCCCCGTCGCTCCAAATCCTCTTCCAACAGTTTTTCGCCGGATCGCGATTGCTTCAGAGCTTTAAGGTTTTTGCGTAATCCCCGATCGCGATCCTGAATAAGATCATAAACCATCCAATTTGACTCTCGCTTTGCCTCCACAAGGCCCTTTTTACGTAAAATAGCCAAATGTTTGGAGATTTTTACCTGCGGCTGATCCAAAAGCTCCTGAAAATGGCAAACACAGAGAGGGCCTTCCAGAAGAAGACTGACTATTCGAAGCCGAGTTATATCAGATAGCAGCTGATAGTAGACCGGTAAGTTCATGTCTGTTTTTGTATATACTTAAAAGTGTATATTCAAGAAGTTTAATTTTATAAAGATTTTCCGCTTACAGAGACCTCTTTACTAAGCTTTCCGGTTAATTAAGCCCGGAATGAAGCTTAAACCGAAAAGAATGATGGCGAAAACTCCATTCCCCACAAGGAATTCGATGCCGGGAGAAAACTTACCTTCCACTTTAATAATCGTATTCTCGCCATTTTTAACAGGAACAGGATATTTCGTCGGGCCGGTATTGGCCCCGCCAAACATCCAGAATGCAAACGTTGCAACAATGACGACTACTGCAAAAAACCGTAAAAATCGCGTTATCATTCGAGGTGAAAAGCGATAAATTCTGTATCTGTAGATGCCTTAACAGCAATGCCTTGCTCCTTTGAAATAGCAAGGCCATCGCCTGCCTTAAGGGTCTGGCCAAGCACACTTAACTCGCCCTTTATCACCTGAATCCAGTGGTGCGGATGCGTCTGGGGCAGGGACAGTTCGGCGCCTGCATCGAGACGTCCAAAAGCGATCGCAGCATTTTGACGAATCGGGATAACATCATCCGATCCCATCCCCGCAAAAAGCGTGGTGAGGGCGTTTGGCTTTGCATCGCGCCCCATCTGTTTCTCGGCATAGCGGGGTTCGCCGCCCGAGACGTTCGGAAGCAGCCAGATTTGCAAAAGGTGGACGGGATCCGTTTTGGAGGCATTAAATTCACTGTGTCGCACTCCCGAACCAGCGCTCATGTATTGGAGATTCCCGGCCTGAATGACGCTTTCATTCCCCATGCTGTCGCGGTGTTGCAGGGCGCCATCGATCACATAGGTAAAAATCTCCGCATCGCGGTGCGGATGAGTGGGAAATCCGCCACCGGGTGACACGATATCCTCATTAATGACCCGCAGGCTACGAAAGCTCATCTCCTTGGGATCGTGGTATTCGCCAAAGGAAAAGGTATGGCGGCCGTCCAGCCAGTCAAATTTCGTGACTCCTCTTTCATCAGATAAGCGTTTCTTAATCATGGCAGGACAAAGGTGACACGAGACCTGTCTTATAGCAACTCACCGGACCAATTAGAGCAGTTTCATCTGCACATTCTCTCCAGGGCGGCGAAATGCATCGGCGGAAACATGCACCTCCCGCTCGTTCAGGCCCGCACGACAAACGGAAACCTCGAAAAGCTGATGAATCTGGTCGGCAAAAAATCCCGTACCACGCATACGGGAACCGAAGTCGGAATTATTAAGTTTACCGTCGCGCATGGAGCGGATGCGATCCAGCACTTTGGCTTTTCGGTCCGGATAGAGGGCATCCAGCCATGCGGAAAAGAGGTCTTTCACCGCATAAGGAAGGCGCACCACGGTATGGCCAGCGGTTTTGGCTCCATTTTCGGCTGCGGTTTTTAAAAGCACCGGAAGTTCGTGATCATTAAGTCCTGGAATAATGGGCGCCGTGAGGATTCCCACAGGAATGCCAGCATCGCTGAGTTTACGCATGGCTTCAAACCGATGCTTCGGCGATGCGGCGCGGGGTTCCAGCTTTGCGGCAAGGTCGGCATCGAGGGAGTTGATAGAAAGATAAACGACGACACATTGGTGCTTAGCCAGCTCCGTCAGCACATCGATGTCCCGCGTAACGAGGTAGTTTTTGGTAATGATGCCTACCGGATTGCGAAATTCGGCCAGCACTTCCAGACAGCCGCGGGTAAGCCGGAGCTTTTTCTCGATTGGCTGGTAGCAATCCGTATTTCCGCTCATTGCGAGAAACTGTGGCTTCCAGCGCTGGCTCATCAGTTCTTTGCGCAGGAGTTCCGGCGCGCGGCGCTTCACCATGATGCGGGATTCGAAATCGAGACCGGAATTGAAGCCCAGATATTCGTGTGTAGGCCGGGCATAGCAGTAGGCGCAGCCGTGTTCGCAACCTCGGTAAACATTAATGCCCGCGTCGAAACCGATATCGGGACTCTTATTATAGGTAATGATGCTTTGCGCATCGTCATCGAGGAATATCGTGCGCAGGGAAGATTGTTCTTCATCTACCTCGCAGTCGGAATCCACCTCAGTATGCAGCACCTCAAAGCGATTCCCTGGACTAAAAACCGCGCCACGTCCCCGCTGCAAATTCCTAACATCCCACATGGGACAAAGTTCGTTTCCCAGGCATGAAAACGCAATGGGATTTGGCTATAAAACTACCGTATAAACTCTGTCATCGCCAATCATCTAGCGTTCGTTATTTCCTCGTACTAAAGTTGAGCGTACGAGCGCGGCACCGAAATTGACTGATTGTAGCCGAAGAGCGGAAATTCGGAATGCGCCATTCCTAAAAACAGGATGTCTATTTCTGTTCTTTAAGCTCTTTTTTGAATTTCTCCAACTTTGGCTCTATGACCGCCTGGCTGTAGCCCTCGTTCGGATGCTGATTGTAGTAATTGTGATGATACTTCTCGGAAGGGAAAAATGGTTTTCCCTCGACGATTTCCGTGACGATTGGATCTTTAAAATTTTTCTGCGCTTCAGCCTTGGATTTTTCGGCGATAGCTTTCTGAGCGTCATTTTCACAGACGATGATCGACCGATACTGCGTGCCGCTATCAGCGCCCTGCCGGTTCAAAGTCGTCGGATCGTGAGCCTGCCAGAAGAGATTCAGAATTTTTTCATAGGAAACTACAGAGGGATCGAATTCCAGCTCCACTACTTCGGCGTGGCCAGTCCTTCCAGTGCATACCATTTCATAGGTGGGATTGGGGGTATTCCCGCCTGCATAGCCGGAGGTAATCTTATCCACCCCATTCACGGCCTGATAAAGGGCCTCCATACACCAGAAACATCCGCCTCCGAGGATCACTTTTTCCGTCTTTTTATTATTCATAGTGGTTTCCTTTGTAGGCTTGGCTCCCTGGGCAAGGCCTGCCTGCATCAAGGCCAGTGCAAAAAGGGGGATTAGATACTTCATATTAGCAGGAATTCTTCCTGTAGTATCCATCGCGTTTATCGATTGGTCAAATACCACCACGTTTCTGATGATTGATTTTTTGTGGAATCCGGCGATGCTGGCTCTTCGACATTAATTTATCCCTGACACATGGAGCTCTCTATTCTCGCCATCTTCAAATTCCTGCTGATCTGCCTTGAGGTCGTATTGATTTTTAATCTTCTCATCATCGTCCACGAGCTTGGCCATTTCCTGGCCGCAAAATGGAGAGGACTGGTTGTTGAAAAATTTGCCATCTGGTTCGGGAAGCCCATCTGGAAGAAAACGATTCGTGGCGTAGAATACAGCCTCGGCTCGATTCCTGCGGGCGGCTTTGTCGCCCTTCCACAGCTTGCTCCGATGGATATCATCGAAGGCGAAACCGATCAGGATCGCTCAAAGCTTCCGCCCGCGACGGTAATCGATAAAATCATTGTCGCTATAGCGGGGCCGCTTTTCAGTCTCGGTCTTGCGTTTGTTTTTGCCGTCATCGTATGGGGAGTTGGCAAGCCTGTCAGTGAAGGCGCATTGACCACCACAGTGGGTTATGTTGCCCCCGACAGTCCTGCCGCGAAAGGCGGCCTTCTTCCCGGTGATCGAATTCTTTCCATAAACGGAAATACCGTTCGCTATTTTGGCGGCATGGGAAATGTGACCGAAAGCATCCAGTGGAATATCGTGCGCAGTGAATCTCCCCTGCTCTCCGTGCTCGTCGATCGTAACGGCCAGAACCAGACCCTTCAGATCGAATCCATTGTGCCCGAACGCGAAGGCTGGGGCAGAAAAAATCTGCGCTGGATCGGTGCAGAACCTCCGCTGACTCCGCTCATCGCGATTGTGAGCAAGGGAACACCCGCAGAAGAAGCGGGCCTGAAATCCGGCGATCTCGTGACCGCCGTCAATGATCAGAAGCTTTTGCACATCGGCGCGCTTGCAGAATTTCTTGAAGCCCATCCCGCGCAAGCCGTCACTCTGACCATTGAACGCGCGGGTAAAGTCATGACTATACCCGTGACGCCCCGGATACTATCGTCGAAAGAAACAATACCCCGCATTGGAATCCAGTGGGATATGGACGGCAAAACCACGCTGGTTCACCCCAATCCCGTTCGCCAGGTCATGGACAGCGTGGGAACCATGTATGCCACTATTTCTGCGGTGGTGTCTCCGAAGTCCGGAATCAAACCGCAGCATCTCAGCGGCCCGGTGGGCATCATGCATGTTTACTATGTGCTTTTCCAAAAATCGGACGGCTGGCGCGCGGCCCTGTGGTTCAGCGTGATTCTGAATGTGAACCTTGCTCTGCTGAATATGCTGCCGATTCCAATGCTGGATGGTGGCCATATCATTCTGGCGATTATCGAAGGCATTCGCCGCCGCCCCATTAATATCCGCACGCTCGAAGTCGTGCAGAGCGCTTTTGGCATCTTGATCATTGGCTTCATGATCTACGTCACTTTCTTCGATGTGCTGGATCTGAGTTTCCCATGGCGGAATCACAGCCCTGCACCCGCTGCTGAAAAGGTCGTTACGCCCGCGAAATAATGTCGCTCCAATACTGCCCTAGTTATTTTCACCGACAGCGTCGTGATACCCGTGTGGTGTCTGTCGGGAAAGTTAACGTGGGCGGAAATAATCCTGTGCGCGTCCAGTCGATGCTGACATGCGATACGATGGATACACAGGCGTGCATTCAGCAAACGCTCGATCTCGTCGCCGTAGGCTGTGAGATCGTCCGCATCACCGCGCCCACCGTAAAAGATGCAGCAAACCTGCAGTACATTTCCGAAGGATTGCGCGCAAAAGGATGCGATGTGCCACTTGTGGCCGATATTCATTTCAAACCCGATGCCGCCATGGAGGCCGCGAAGTGGGTGGATAAGGTCCGCATCAATCCAGGAAATTACGCCGACTCCAAAAAGTTCGCCGTGCGCGAATACAGCGATGATCAATACGCGGAAGAGATCGCGCGAATCCGCGAACGCTTTGCGCCGCTGGTAGTACTTTGCAAAGAGCGTGGCATCGCCATCCGCATCGGCACGAATCACGGGTCCCTGAGCGATCGCATCATGAATCGCTACGGCGATACGCCGCTCGGCATGGTGGAGAGTGCGCTGGAATTTGCACGAATCGCGCGTGAACTCGATTACCACGATTTTATTTTTTCGATGAAGGCCAGCAACCCGAAGGTCATGATCGAGGCCTATCGGCTGCTTGTTGCACGTTTGAATGCGGAAGGCGGGGATTGGAATTATCCGATCCATCTCGGAGTGACTGAGGCGGGCGACGGAGAAGACGGCCGCATCAAGAGCGCTATCGGAATCGGCAGTCTTTTACAGGATGGTATCGGCGATACGATTCGCGTTTCCCTTACGGAAGACAGCGTGCATGAAATTCCGGTCGCGAGACGGCTTGCAGATTTCGCCTCGCGGAAGAGCGCTTTTGAATTAAAGATCACCCCGGAACCAGGAGCTTCTTTCGATTCATTTTCTTAT
>JBDSIH010000132.1:0-10782 GCA_039918055.1 Chthoniobacterales bacterium | reverse complement strand
CACGTAATTAAAATGCGGCACCTGCGCTTCGTCGAAAACGAGGCAGTTTTTAAATTCACAGGAATTGCCGAGGACACAGCCGTTTCCCACAATAACGTTTTCGCGGATGTAGCAGCCGTTGCGAATTTCGCAGTCTTCGCCGATCCATGCGGGGCCCTTGATCATTGCCCCGTGTTCGATGACGGTGCCACGACCGATATAAACATTATTACTGATGAATGGTTTTCCGATTGGCTTGCCGAGAATGGCGGGCTTAAGGCGAAACTGAAGATACGTAGAAATCTTAGGAAGCGCCTCCCAGGCATTTTCGACATTATCAAAAATGACACGGTGCTCCGTGTGGTTGAGATCGAGAAGTTCTTCAGGTTTAAACATGCGATTATTTGGAAGTCACTTTCTGACCATCCTTGGTATCCTTCACGACCCAGCCTAGCGCGAGGATATCATCGCGCAAGGTATCGCTCATCTTAAAGTCCTTTGAGTCGCGCGCAACTTTGCGTTTTTCCACGAGGGCAAGCACCTCCGCGGGAATGGTTTTCACATCCGGTTCCAGCGCGAGAACGGACAGGATGCGATTCATCTGTGCAAGGACCGCACCCGCCAACGCAGGTGTGAGCTCTTTTGAATCCAGCATGCGGTTCGCATCGCGAATCGTGTCAAATATAACAGCCAGCGCCGCCGAAATATTCAGATCGTCATCAAGCGCTGCACCGAATTTTTCAAAATGAAATACTTCAGGAAGCGCTTCGTTTGAAACATTGTCTCCCGCCACTTCCTTCAGGCGCGTGGTAAATTCATCCAGGCGCTGCAAGGCACTGCGTGCAGCGGCAAGGCCTTCGAAGGTAAAATTCAGCGGAAGTCGATAATGTGCCGCGATAAGAACGTAACGCACTTCACGCCCGGACCATCCTTTTTCCGTAAGATCGCGCAGGGTGAAAAAATTTCCTTCGGACTTCGCCATTTTGCGGCCTTCCACCATGAGGTGGGCGCAGTGCATCCAGTAGCGTGAAAATGTTTCGCCGGTGCAGCATTCGCTTTGCGCGATTTCGGCTTCGTGATGCGGGAAGATATTATCAACGCCGCCGCAGTGAATATCGATCTTCGGACCAAGCAGCCCCATCGCCATGGCGCTGCATTCGATATGCCAGCCCGGACGACCACGGCCCCAGGGGCTGTTCCATGCCACATCGCCATCTTCGGCATCCCATGCTTTCCACAATGCAAAATCGCCGACACTTTCCTTTTCGTACTCGTCATTCTGGATGCGACCCGTTGGCCGCAACTCGTCGAGATTCAGATGCGCAAGTTTGCCGTAATTGGAATAGCTGCTGATGCGAAAATAAACGGAATGATCATCGGCCTGATATGCATTCCCGCGTTCAATCAGCGTGGAGATCATTTCGATCATCCGTTTGATGTGTTGATCTTCCGTCGCCGCAGGGAAACGTTGCGCAGGTTTGATGCGAAGAATTTTCAGATCTTCGAAAAAAGCGTCTTTAAAAGTTTTGGTGAATTCCGCGAGTGGAACTCCGGCGGCGCGGCAGCCACGGATCGTCTTATCATCGACATCCGTGAGATTCATGACGCGATCCACTTCGTAATCCCGGAACTCAAGATGCCGCTGGAGCAAATCCTCAAAGACATACGCGCGAAAGTTTCCAATATGCGCGTAGTTATAAACCGTGGGCCCGCAGGTATAGAGCTTTACGGTGCGGCCCTCGAGAGGTTGAAAATCCTCCGTCTCACGGGTGAGCGTGTTGTAAAATCGAAGTGCCATTATTTCCGATCTACGGATGCGACAGCCATCGCAGCGATTCCTTCGCCGCGTCCGACAAATCCCATAAGCTCGTTTGTCGTGGCTTTAATGCCCACGCAGTTTTCCGGAATTTCCAGCGCGGCGGCAATGTGTTCTTTCATCTTCGCCACATGCGGCCCGATCTTCGGCGCTTCCGCAATCAATGTGGCGTCGACATTCTGAATGTCCGCATATTTTGTCACAAGGAGGGCGCGCACTTTACGTAGAATTTCCAGACTGCTGATTCCTTCAATCGAGGGATCGGTATTTGGAAAATGGTGGCCGATATCCGATTCACCCGCTGCGCCAAGAAGCGCGTCGGCAATGGCATGGCAAAGTACATCGGCATCGGAATGCCCATCGAGTCCCATGGGGTGCTCAATCGTAACTCCGCCCAAAACGAGCGGGCGTCCGGCGACAAACCGGTGAACATCATATCCCATACCAACGGCATTCATGGTGTGTATTTAGCGCGGGTATTCAGAGAAACGCAAAGCGTAAACGCTCTAGAGGCCCAAATCCATGTTTCCACTGGTGGCGACGATGGAGTATTTCTCCGGTTCATTCGGTACGGGACGAAGATCAACCTTACCGCCTGCGGCTTCGACAAGCAACAGACCCGCCGCGATATCCCACAGACTGATGCGACTTTCAATATAAGCATCGAGACGGCCACAGGCTACATAGGCAATATCCAACGATGCGCTGCCCATCATGCGACATTTTTTCGCGGAGCGAACCATGCGCTCAAAAAGCGGCATTCCACGGTCAATGGAATCCACGGTCTTTGAAAATCCGACCGAGATCATTCCTTCGCCCAGCTGAGTGCGGCTGCTGACCTGCATGGGCTGGCCATTCAGAAGCGGAGCGGAATCTTTGGAAACCGCCCACATCTCATCGCGCATCGGATCATAGATGACTCCGACGATGACTTTACCCGCCTGGCGGAGTGCGATGGAAATGGCAAAATGAGGAATGCCGTAGAAAAAATTGACCGTGCCGTCGATGGGATCGATGACCCACTGGAATTCGCTGTCCTGCGCGCCGCGAACTCCCTCTTCGCCGTAAATGCAATGATCGGGATAGCGCGCCAGAATCATGGCTTCGATCAAAGTCTGGGAGCGTTTATCCAGCTCCAGCTTGATATCGTGCGCGAGATTCTCGTCCACTTTTAAAAGGCGTCCAAAGTTTGCATTCAGGAGTCCTCCCGCTGCGCGTGCCGCCTCTTCCGCAATTGCCAAATATTCCGACATGATGAGCCTGTGTACTTGCTCGCCGCCCTGTTGCCAAGGGGGAAGCTCGGTCTAGATGCCGGAGCCCTTGTCGAATTCCTGGGAAATACCCTGTTGAGGGCTTTTCGCGAGCGTGACCACGTAGCCGTGCAGACGCTCCAGCGCCTCGGGTAGCGGATGCTCGTTTGTCAGAATTTCGAGGTCCGGCTTTTCCGGTGCTTCGTAAGGAGAATCAATGCCAGTGAACTGCTTGATCTCGCCAGCGCGTGCCTTTTTGTAAAGACCCCGAGGATCGCGCTCTTCGCAAACGGAGAGTGGCGCATTCACGTAAACTTCGCTGAAAGGAATGCCATCGCGATGGCAAATCTCACGCACGCGGCGACGATCTTCGCGATAAGGAGAAATCAGCGAGCAGATAACGATCATTCCCGCTTCGGCCATCAACTTGGCAACCTCGCCCGCACGGCGGATATTTTCCGAACGATCTGCGGGAGAAAATGTCAGATTCGAGCACAGACCGTGACGCAGGTTATCGCCATCGAGAATGAACGCGCTCATGCCGCGTCGATTCAGCTGCCATTCAAGTCCGGTGGCCAGAGTGGATTTTCCGGAGCCGGAAAGACCAGTCAACCAGATCACCGCGCCGCGATGCCCATATTGCTCGACACGGTCTTCACGCGTAACACCGCTGACGGTCCACGTAATATTATCACTCGCGACACCTGCTTCATTCTGGTCGTAATCCGCTTCGCGAATAATGCCGCCGCCGCCGATGCGAATACCGGTAACGATGACAAACCTCGCGGTTTCACTCAGGCGATCGTGGCTGTCAAAAGCGATCGGGCGCCGCGTGCGGATACGCACATCGGCCACTTCGTTTTTATTCAAAATGGAGCGTGTACCGGGAACGGGTTCGAGTGTCGAAGAATCAAGCACGCGGGAAATTTCCACAAGCCGTGCTTCCACGGATTGCGTTCCCATCTTCAGCGTGAAAGGAACGTTGAGCGGAAGCGGATCATTCTGGAGCCAGAACAAACTGGCGATGAGTTCACGGCCTTCCGCAGGGCCTTCACCCGGGTGACTGCCGATCTGTCCACGTTCGACGAAAATCTGCTCTTCGAGTGTGATGGCAACCGATTCGCCAACTTCCGCGGAAGTCGGAGGAGTTTTTGCCGCCCAGGTCTCGATGGATTTGATGCGGCTGCGCTTGCGATCAGGCCAGAATGCGATTTCTTCGCCAACTTTCAGGCTGCCCGCTTCGATGCGTCCGGCAAGAATGCGGCGTTCATCGAAACGATAAATATCCTGCACGACAAAACGCAGGGGTAAACCGGTTGGCGATGCAGGAGCATCCAACCCTTCCAATCCACTTAGAATGTCAGGACCCTTCCACCATGTCATCGCATCACTTTTCTTCGTGATGTTGTGTCCGTGCTTTGCGGAAATAGGAATGAAATGCCGTGGCTCAATACCGAGCTTACTGAGAAATTCCGTGTAGTTTTTGCGAACGGATTCGAATACCTGCTCCTGAAAATCCACAAGATCCATCTTGTTCACGGCAACGATGACCTGCTTGATGCCGAGCAAAGAAAGCAGGTAGGCGTGGCGCTTTGACTGCTCCTGAATTCCCTCATGGGCATCAATCAATAAAATCGCCGCATCGGCAGAAGCCGCGCCGGTGATCATGTTCTTTAGAAATTCCTTATGCCCAGGAGCATCGATGATTACATACTCGCGCTTATCCGTCCGGAACGGGAGCTGCGTGGTATCAATCGTGATATTCTGTGCCTGCTCTTCGAGAAGTGCATCAAGAAGGAACGCATATTCAAATTCCATTCCCTCGAGTTCGCTCGCCTTGCGGATCTGGTCGATTTTGCCTTCGGGCAGCGAATCGGTATCGTGAAAAAGACGCCCGATGAGCGTGGACTTTCCATGATCAACGTGACCGACGATGACAATGCGCAGCTTTTGGCTGGGATTGTGGACGGGCGGCAAAACAGTAGTAGTTGAAGGTGCGCTCATATTACATGAATCCTTTCGCGCGAAGCTTCTGCATGGCATTGCGCTCGTGGTGATCCTGCGCACGGCCCGCGCGCTCGGAGGTCTTTGTCACCATCAGCTCTGCGATAATTTCCTGAATATTCGAAGCGCTGCTTTCGACGGTTTTCGTGATCGGCCAGCAGCCGAGTGACCGGAAACGGTGCATTTTTCCGTCATCGCCCTTGCGCGCAAAATACATTTGCGGAATGTGGAATTTCTCGCGCTCGATGTAGCGCCAGATATCGACTTCCGTCCAATCAAGAAGCGGCTGCACACGGATGTGCTCGCCGGGCTCCACGGAGGTGGTGAACTGATTCCAGAACTCCGGTGGCTGATCTTTATAATCCCACTCAAATTCCGCATTGCGCGGAGAAAAATAACGTTCCTTGGCGCGGGTAGGATCTTCATCGCGGCGGATGCCGGTGATCAGCGCGTCAAATTTGCGTTCACCCATCACCTGCTGAAGGGCAACGGTTTTTAATTCATGCGTCACTGTGACAGGATCGTGTGTTTCGTAGCCGATAGATTCTGTGTATGCACCCGTGCCTGCGCGGGCGTCTTCATTGGTCTTTACGATCAGCTCGAGATCGTATTCCTTACGCGCCCATTCGCGGAATTCCAGCATCTCCGGAAATTCGTAAGTCGTATCGATATGAAGAAGGGGATACGGAATTTTTCCGCAAAATGCTTTTTTGGAAAGCCATATCAGGACGTTGGAATCCTTGCCCATGCTCCAGGGCATGCACAGGTTCGAAAAGTGGTGGTAGGCCTCCCGCAAAATAAAGATGCTTTGGGCCTCTAATTCGTCTAAATGATCCATATCCTATAGGAATAGTAGGTTTTGTAGAGTTCGGCACATTATTCGCGATGGTTTGCTTATGCAACCACCAAATTGAATAACATTTCCAGTCCAAGAGACTGGCAAACTTTTCGGGACTTGCCTAGATTATCTCTGTGTCCGATCTCCCTAAAAGCATTCAGCGTATTGGCGGCGAGCTAGCCATAGCATGGGCTGATGGCTCAGAGGCGTATATGCCCCTGGAGTTTCTGCGGCGTCACTGTCCCTGTGCGGCCTGCGGCGGAGAGCCGGACGTCATGGGAAGTGTGGACCGCCCTTCCGTAAGCTATAACGACCAGAGCTTTGAGCTGACGGGCTGGACCGCCATCGGGGGCTATGCCATTCAGCCGCGCTGGGGAGATGGCCACAGCACCGGAATATATTCCTTTCTTTATATGCGACGCCTTGCAGAGGAACAGCATGACCACACGGTTTAAACTTCTTATACTTGGCGCGATTATCAGTCTCGGATTGATAATCGGGGTGGTCCTTTCGTCCGATCACTTCGCTTCGGAACCTTCGCCTCAATTATTCTACGATCTGGTCTCCGATCACCTGAAGGCCTTTCAGAAAGAAGACTTTTCCTCGGCGTATGCGATGACTTCCGGCAATCTGCGCCGCGCCGTTTCCGAACCACAATTCGCCGCACTCATGAAACAATACGGGCTGGATACGCTGGATTACCGCTTTGTGGAATTCGGCCCCTTCCTCTGTAAAGGGAACCGTGCGGAAATGGATATCAACGGTATTTCCGGAAAGAACGGCAGTTTGTTTTTTCGCTACTACTTCGTTCGTGAAAGCGGAAAGTGGAAAGTGGAATCCTTCCAGCTTTGCAGCGAACCCAGGCGGCCTTTGCGACAGGTTCGGAAATCGACCTGACCATCGAGAAACTAAGAACCTGGTTCGTCCGGAACAAACGCACGATCTTCAAAACGCGTGAATTCCTTAAGAAAGGTAAGATGCACTTCGCCCGTGGGGCCGTTACGCTGCTTGGCGATGATGAGTTCCGCTTCGCCCGTCTTATCTTCCTTGGAATCATCGTCTTTTTCGTAAACTTCAGGACGAATGAGAAGACCGATGACGTCGGCATCCTGCTCAATGGAACCGGACTCACGAAGATCGGACATGCGGGGAGTGCCGCCGCGCTCATCAGGTTTACGATTGAGCTGCGCAAGAACAACGATCGGAACTTTCAACTCCTTCGCCAGCGCCTTAATGCCTGCCGAAATTTCGGAAATTTCAAGTTGGCGGTTATCCTGTGCGCGGCGTGAAGTCGAACGCAGCAACTGCAGGTAATCGATGATGATAAGCTCGATGCCCTGGCGGTCTTTCAGACGTCGCGCTTTTGCACGAAGTTCCAGAATTCCGAGACCGGGCGTGTCGTCGATGAACATTTGGCTTTTCGCGAGGCGGTCAGCCGCAGCCATAAGATTCGGGAAGTCCTGTTTGGCCAGAAAACCGTTGCGCAATTTCTGAAGATCAACGCGTGCCAGCGAGCACAGCAAACGCTGCACCAATTCCTGACTGCTCATTTCCAGACTGAAAACTGCGACAGCTTTGCCAACATTCATAGCAACGTGCTCGGCGATATTCAGCGCAAAGGCGGTTTTTCCCATCGAAGGACGTGCCGCTATGACCACCATGTTTCCGGGATGCAGGCCGCTAGTCAGTTTATCAAGACCCGCAAAGCCCGAGGGAAGACCCGAGACGGCGCCGCGATTGCGGTGCAGAAGCTCGATCATATCCATGGCTTCCATGACATGGTCCTGCATCGATGGCAGCGCGCCCTCATAACGCTGCTGACCGATCTGGAGAACCTTCGCCTCGACTTCATCGAGAAGAAGCTTGGCGTCGCCCTGCTCATCGTAGGATCGCGCGGCATATTCCGTGCATACGATGATGACCTGGCGCAGGAGATATTTCTCCTTGAGGATATCGATGTAAAAGTCCGCGTTAGCCGCAGTGGGAACGAACGTATAAAGATTCGTGATGTATTCCGCGCCACCGACCTGATCGAGAACATTTCGGTCACGCAGGACCTGCGTAAGGGCAATCAGGTCAATCGGTGCACTTGTATTCCAAAGATCGACCAGGATCTGGTAGATCGTGGCATTCGCCGGATGGTGAAAATGATGCGCGGAAAGTTGCTCCACGCAATCCGTCAGCACATCGTTGGGAGACAGAAGGATCGAACCCAGAACGCCTTGCTCCGCATCAAGGCTTTGCGGCAAGGCCCTGTGAATATCCGGTAAATAACTACCCGATTTCTGGGAAGAACTTCTCTGTTTTCCCTTCGCCTGTGCGCTGGGGCTCCCGCTCTGCCCGGGATTCTCTACGGATGAAACCGGAGAATCAGTTGGCACGTATTAATTTAGCTCTTAAGCGTTTTTTTCGCTTTGGATTTTTCCGCCTCATCACCGGCCTGTTCGGGCTGGGAAGTAACGACGGAAATCTTCAAAGGAATCGTGACCTGAGGATGCAGTTTGATCTGCGCTTCATGTTCGCCCTTCGTTTTGATCGGAGCTTCCAAAGTCACCGCATGGCGGGGAATCTGGATGTCGCCGAGTTCAGCGACGATTTTATCATGAATATCCTTTGCGGTTACCGAACCGAACGCCTTGCCGGTCTCACCGGTTTCGAGCGTGATGGAAATTTTGATTTTGGAAATTTTACGTCCGAGCTCTTCAGCTTCGTTGATTTCGCGGCCTTCGCGTTCAGCGCGGCGGGCTTTGAGAGAATTGACGCGGCGGAGCGAACCGGCGGTGACTTCCATTGCCTTGTTTTGAGGAATGAGGAAGTTACGTGCAAAGCCACGGCGTACTTTTACGACGTCGGCTTCAGATCCGAGATTTTCGACTGGTTCGATAAGAATGACTTGCTGGAAACCCATAATATATCCGCATTTTTTGCGGGAGGTCGTATTTATAAGCGATCCCGCCTCCTGTCAAGAGTAGGATGCATATTTTGATTCTACAGAGGAAAAATCGGTTTAAGGATGAACCCCTGCGGCGCCTGGGGATTTCCCCGAAGCGTTTGAAATCAAGATACTTCTGTTAACGGCGTTCAGATAAGCACGGGCGCTGGCCTCAACGACATCCGTGCTGGCACCCTTGCCGGAAATCAACTTCCCGTCGCCAAAATCCACCTTCAGCGTCACCTCACCCAGCGCATCCTTACCCTGCGTGACGGCATCCACGTGGTATTCATTCAGATTGCCCGTGCGCTCCACAATGCGGTCGATCGCTTTCATCGCTGCATCCACCGCGCCATTTCCAGGACTCGAGTCCTGCAAAATTTCTTCGCCTTTGTGCAAACGCACGGTCGCGGTTGGAACTGTCGTTGTCCCACTGGTGACATTTAAATATTCCAATTGATATGCTTCGTTCGCGGTGATCATCGAATCATCGACCAGCGCTGCCAAATCATCATCGTAAACGAATTTTTTCTTGTCGCCGACTTCCTTGAAGCGCGTGAAGACTCCCGCGATTTCGACATCGCTCAATTGGAAACCCAGATACTCCAGCCGTACCATCATCGCGTGGCGACCGCTGTGCTTGGTCAATGGCAGCTCTGTGCCGCCCCAGCCCACATCTTCCGGACGCATGATTTCGTAAGTCGACGCATTTTTCAACATGCCGTCCTGGTGGATGCCGCTGCTGTGTGCGAATGCATTTTCGCCCACGATCGCCTTGCTGCGCTGCACGATCATTCCACTCATGCGGCTGATCAGGCGCGAGGTTTTCAAAATTTCCTTCGTGGCAATATCCGTGTGGATGCCGCCGTAATAATCGCCCCGCGTCTTGATCGCCATGACCACTTCTTCCAGCGCGGTATTTCCCGCACGCTCGCCAATGCCGTTAAATGTTCCTTCGACCTGGCGCGCTCCTGCCTGCACGGCTGCCAGTGAATTTGCGACGGCCAGACCCATATCATCGTGGCAATGCACGCTGATGATTGCGTCATCAATATTTTTTACATGACCTTTCAGATAGGAAATCAATGCGGCGTACTGCTCCGGCACGGCGAATCCCACGGTGTCGGGAATGTTTACCGTCGTCGCGCCCGCTTCGATTGCTGCCTGCACGACCTTCGCCAGAAATTCCGGTTCCGTGCGTGAAGCGTCTTCGGGAGAAAATTCCACATCCTTCACTGATGCCTTGGCGTGCTTAATGGCAGCGGTCGTCATGCGCAGAATTTCTTCTTCGGCTTTTTTCAGTTTGTGTTCGCGATGAATTTTGGACGTGGCCAGGAAGATATGGATGCGTCCGCGATCTCCCGCCGCTTTCACGGCTGCTGCGACGGCATCGATATCCTTGTTCACGCATCGCGCCAGTCCGGCAATGATGGGTCCTCGAATTTCCTCTGCAATGCGGCTGACCGCCTCGAAGTCGCCATCACTGATCACGGGAAATCCCGCCTCGATGACATCAACATTCGCGCGGGCCAGTTGCCGCGCGATTTCCATTTTCTCGCGCAAATTCATGGAAGCGCCGGGGCATTGTTCCCCATCGCGCAACGTGGTATCGAAAATTATTACTTTGTCTGACAGAGCTTTATTTATTTCTAAAAGGGTGGTGGCGGATTTGGTTCAAATCATTCGCGGCAATTGCCGCGTCCGCCAACTGCAGCTAATGCCTCGAAATTAGTACGTGAGTAGAAGGTGGCTCGGGCGAAGCCCGAGTCGGAGCGCGAGAACGAGATTGAAATGCGCTTTCTGCATATATTGCTAAGTAACATAGCCCCGGAAAAAGGCAACGAAATTTTCCCCCTTATGGTGAATATGCATCAGGGAATCTGAGAAACTTCCTGGGGACAGAGTTTGTGTAACAAACTTGTTACCTCGTCTTTGTTGTCAGTTTTTTAACGCTCATTAGCTT
>JBDSIH010000131.1:0-5009 GCA_039918055.1 Chthoniobacterales bacterium | reverse complement strand
AGGGAATCATGGCTCCAACCGCAGCACCCACCGATACCTGATAATTTCTCATGTCTGTTCACTGGCTTCCATCTCTGCCCCTTTGGGTAATTTACGCTCTCACGATCGGGCTTGTCGCTTTGCTCGGGTTTGGCTGCGTCATGCTGAAACAGAAAAATATCCCTCCGAGCTGGATTGCCATTCTCGGCGGATTGCGCATCGCGATTATCGGTGTATTTGTGCTCTGCCTGTTTCAACCCGTACTTTCATGCAAACATACCGTCACGCAGGGACCGGCCATGCTCGTGATGCTGGATACCTCGCTGAGCATGAAATCTCCCGATGCCTCCGGCCATGGCACCCGCCTTCAGGAGGTCATGCGGTGGCTGGATAGCAGCGGCCTCAAATCCAAGCTCTCTAAGAATCCGCATATCTATTGGTTCGCCTTCGATCAAAATGCGCGTCCTGTTCCCATTCCCGATCTTCCAAACCTAAAGCCCGAAGGATCCACCACGCACTATGCGGACAGTCTTGCTTCTGCGTGGGATTATTATCGTCAGGTCAGCGCACAGAACGTGGAAGGCGGCGTCGCTTCCGCACGCATCCTTCTTGTGAGTGATGGTAATGACCTCGGCAATCGGGATGTCGTGGATGTCGCACAGAATATCGGCGCATCCATCGATACGCTGGCGCCTTCATCCTCCCACGAGAAAAGTCCCGCTTCCGTCACTATCGCAAACATGCAGGGATCGCGTAAAGTGCATCTCGGTTCGCAGTCCCACTTTCTCGTTACCCTGCTGCAGGAGGGAATGGATAAGAAGCCCTTCAACCTACAGCTCAAGGAAGCCGGAAAAGTTCTTTCCAATCAAAAGGTGACCTTTGAGTCGAACCAGCATGAGAAGCAAATTAATTTCCCATTCCAACCCGGTGAAGTAGGGATGAAGGAATACGAAGTGGAAATCACTGCAGTGCCTGCGGGCACAACGCTTGGAAACAACCACGAAAAATTCACGCTCCAGGTCGTCAATGAAAAGAATGAAGTCCTCCTGCTTGAAGACTCCTGGCGCTGGGAATTTAAATATCTTTTGCGCGTTTTCGAAGAGGATCCCAGCTTTTCCTTCACCGGATTCCTTTCCCGCGGCGGCAATGCTTACGCGCAGTTCAGCGAGCCAGATCGCAAAATTACGATCAATGGATTTCCGCAGACCCGCGCCGAATTGGAACGTTTTGACACGATCGTGTTGGGAGACATTAATCCCAAGCGCTGGTCGCCAGTTATCCTACAGGCGATCAATCGCCTTGTCATCGACGAAGGCAAATCCCTGATCGTCATCGCCGGTCCGAACATTTCCACCTTTGCGGATGTGCCGGAGCTGGCATCCCTGCTTCCTGTGGAAGTTACTGCGGAAACCGGACAGCCGAAAACGGGACCGATCGAAGTAAAGTTGAGCCCGGACGGTCTTGTCTCTCCGCTCTTTTTTGCCGGCGATGCCAATACCTGGAATAAACTCCAGCCACTGGATCAGATTTACGCTCCGCTTCGCAAACGTCCCGCCGCTTCCATCCTTGTTGAAGCTTCAACGCTCGCTAATGATTACGGCAATCTCATCGTCATCGCCGAGCAGACGGTGGGCCGCGGTCGCGTGCTCTATGTGGGCACCGATGCGCTCTGGAAGTGGCAGACTCTCGCGCCGCAGAACGATGCGGGCGTAACGCCTTACACCGTCTTCTGGCAGCAGGCCCTTCGTGCACTCTCCTCAAACCGCATTTCTTCCGGCAATGTGAATCTCTGGCTGCTGCCCGATCACAGCAAATATCAGACGGATGATACCGTTACTCTCCGCGCGGAAATTCAATCTGGCCAGACACTTGTAAAACCAAAAATCCAGGGCAAGGTCACGCTTCCGGACAATAAGCAAATCCTTCTGGATTTTGCCCCACATCCCACGCAGCCCGGCTACTATCAAGCGCAGTTTATCGCCTCCAAAGAGGGACAGTACAAAATTTTCGCAGAAGTTCAGACCGAAGGAAAACGTGATGCGGAGCAGACCATTGCTGTCGACGTGGAGAAATCCACCGCCGAAACCAACAGCACGCATATCGACGAGGCAAACCTGGCGCGTATCGCCAGCGATACAGGCGGAAAGAAAATCAACCGCAATGATCCTAAGACATGGCCCACTCCCGAGAATCTCGGCAAAATCTCGGTGGAGCAAATGTCCACCTTCGACCTATGGAATAATTTCGTGCTCGTGATCCTTCTCTGCCTGCTTCTCGGCGCAGACTGGACAATACGGTTGCTGAAAGGCTTCGTCTAGGAAGCCGCAAGTACGATACGCTTAGCTCTTCGGCGGGAAGAACACATTGCAACCGTGATCAATTACTGCACCACGGCTCAGGAGGTAATTCTTTAATTCTTCACTGTAATAATACGCGCCCTTGGTGGGATGCGGATTCAGGTTTAGAAAAATACGGCCGCCGGGGTTCAAATACTGTGTGGCGTCATCCAGAAAATATTTCCACTCCTCAATACCCCAGCAGTCGTCCTTGCTGTGATTGTTAAAGACGATCGCGAAGGCGGTGATCAAATCATACTTTCCCGTATCGGGAAGCGGCACAAATTTATCAATGCGGTTAATTGTCCGCTCCAGACCAAAGAGGCGAAAGGTTTCTTCGTATAGCTTTGGCTCTTCGAGATCCATGCCCATGCCGGAGTGGCCAAGAATACGCGCTACAAAAAGAAAATATCCCGCACCGGAGCCGATATCGAGAATTCGCATCGGGGGTTTTTGATCAAGCTCCAGATCCTGAGCCTGACGAATATTGAGCTCCAGATAAGGCTCCGCATTCACGTACTTCGGCCAGCGGGTTTTTTCGCCGGGAATGCCATAGACATCCTTCAGGCGCTGAAGTTCCGCGGGGTCGATCTCCTTCATGAAACGGCTCACCGGTAATGGATGCATCTTCCGCCAAAGTGCACGCTTAAGGCTGACGATCCCCTCGATATTCGCAAACTTCTTTATTTTATGGGATAGCTTCATGGATGCAATGCCTCGCGGCTACGCATGCCAACAAAAGAAACTCCCCTCGACAAGGGAAAAGCCGATGCCAGGGGAGTTTTCCTTTTCCGCTTATCGCTGGTCAGAGTAAATAAAGCCCAGACGCGCAAGGTGATTGGTGCTGCCGCCGTCGCCACCGATCAAATCACTTTTACAAGTGCCCGTGGCATCAAGCCGACGCCCCAGATAATCGATGGCAGAAATGATATTCAATCCGTCGATACGGCAAATCTTTACTTCGCTTCAACGCGAAGTGAGCTTCCGCTCTCCCGCCCGTGAACCTGTCCGTAATATATGCGATCCATTTCATATTTTCACCCACCCGGGAAGTGCAATGCCGAGCACTTATTCACTCCGGTCTGCTGGAGGTTACATTCTATGATACCCACAATAATCGCATGTCGCGTAAGTCCCGCCGTATCATGCACATTGAGCTTGTCCATAAGACGTTGCCGGTGCTTTTCCACGGTTTTTACACTGATGCCGAGTTCCGCCGCCGTTTGCTTATTCGCCATGCCCTCAGCAATTAACTGAAGCACTTCCGTTTCACGGGAGGATAACGGACAACTACACTGTGTAGCTTCCGCACTTACATCTGCCATTTTTTCATACCGCGCAACGCGACTGCAAATGGAAGGGCTGAAAAAGGATTTTCCTTCTACAACGGTCCGAACTGCTTTTGCCAGCAGGCGGATGGAAGTCTGCTTCACGAGAAATCCAGCCACACCCAACTCAAGCGCCTGCTCAAGATAAGCATCATCATCGTGGCCTGAGAGAATCAATATATGAATATGCGGCAGGGCCTGCATAATTTGTCGTGCGGCCTCCAAACCGTTTAGTAAGGGCATGCTAATATCCATAAGCACGACATCCGGCAATAAACGCAATGCCTTCTCCACAGCCTCACGTCCGTTTTCCGCTTCGCTGAGAATATCCATATCTCCTTCAGCTTCCAGTAATGAGCGAATGCCCTGCCGCACAATCATATGATCGTCCGCTAGCAGGACCTTGATCCGCCCGCCTTCCGCACATTGCACGGTTTCGCCATTATCTTCGGCGACAGGACGCAGGACGTCATCAGGTATGGATTTAAAGTGCATAACCCCGTTTCCCTTCGGTCAACAGCTGCCCATACTAGGGAGACAATGCAGGATTAGCCAGTTATATCAGGAAATCCCTAATCCTGAGTGGCTGGGTGCAGGGTATCTGGTCTCGTTTGTCGCTTTATTTCACGTAAATCTGATCAAAGAGGCCACCATCCGCAAAATGCACCTTCTGTGCATTGCCCCAGCTACCGAAAATATCGTCAATACGATAAAGCGTCAGCTTGGGAAACAGATTTTCATTCGCGGCGAGGAGTTCGGGGGATTGTGGACGGAAAAAATATTTCACGGCGATTTGCTGCCCCTGTGGAGACCATAGATTTTTAAGGTATTCGGTGGAAACCTCACGGGTACCATGCCGATCGACATTTTTATCCACGACAGCGACAGGGGCATCGGCGACAATGCTGTCCCCGGGAATAACGACTTCAAACCCCTGGGGCTTAAACTCTCTGCTGATGAACAGGACTTCGCTTTCAAAAGTAAGCAACACGTCGCCTATTTCTTTTTGGATAAACGCTGTGGTTGCTGCGCGTCCACCCGTTTCCAATACGGGAACATGGCTGAAGATATCTTTGACAAACGCTTTCGCCTTCTCCTCATTGCCTCCAGACTGCTTTAGCGCGTGCGCCCACGCCGCCATGTAGGAATAGCGGCCATTTCCGGATGTCTTGGGATTGGGAACAATAACGCTGACGCCGGGTTTGATCAGATCATCCCAGCCGTGGATGTTTTTCGGATTTCCTTTGCGCACGAGAAAAATAATCGTGGAACTATACGGGGCACTACCATTGGGAAATTTCTGTTTCCAGTCGGCGACAACCAGGTCCCCTTTGTCATGTAGAAGTTGAATGTCGGTGTCCTGATT
>JBDSIH010000130.1:0-3005 GCA_039918055.1 Chthoniobacterales bacterium | reverse complement strand
GACGCTATTGGTAAGGTCATAATGAAGGATGCAAAGTACATTGAAGGTGACGTAAAAGCTTATTCGCATTTACCGTATTATTGTAAGCAAACATCTGATCAGAAGTGGTTTATAATTGGTGATGCTGCTGGATTTATGGATCCATTATATAGTCAGGGACTGGATTTTTGTTCATGGACGACCAGTGCGACGGTGGGAGCGATCAGCGACGAAATTGAAGGCAAAATGGTCGCCCCTGCTATGCTGAGTGCTAATTTCCAGAAGGCTTATCATTCGTGGTTTAGGGCTTTGTATAAGGACAAATATTACTACCTAGGCGACGCTGATTTGATGATTCCAGCCTTCCTCATGGACCTCGGGTTGTTCTTTTTTGGGCCTGTTCGGGATGCGGTAAACCATCCAAAAAACGAAATGCGGGACCTGCCTTTTGCTGACTCTGCCGGGGAATACGTTGCCAGATTCATGGCTTTCTATAACCGCCGACTGGCAGTCATTGGGGAAAGCCGGTATCGCCGCGGAACGTATGGACGGAATAATCTTAACCGTCGCGAGCTGATTGCCGGCTTTATTCCTGAGGGGAAGGTGTTTTGGGTGATTTTGCGCGGCGTGCGGCTCTGGATGCGTGCCGAATGGAGCAACTTCCGGGAGGGCCTTGCAGAACGCCCTTCGCGCAAGACGATGGAGGTGGCGCCGGTCATTCACCCTGCGGTGTCCGAAAATTCGATTTGATCTATGGCTTACTCTTCTTTTTCCAACTTTGTCGATGCGCTGGACTCGGCTGGCGAGTTGATTCGTATTAAAGATCCGGTAGCGACCGAACTGCAAATCACGGAGCTTGCCGACCGGGAGATGAAGAGCCCGGGTGGGGGGAAGGCGTTGCTTTTTGAGCAGCCGACCATTGAGGGTAAGGTTTCCGCATTTCCTGTTGCCATTAATACCATGGGTTCGGAAAAGCGTATGGCGATGGCGCTTGGGCTGAGTTCCATTAATGAACTTGCGGACCAGATGCAGTTCATTCTCAAAGCGAAGCCGCCGCGTTCGTTTCGTGATGCCATCGCCCTGCTTCGCAATGGGTTTGATCTTATTCACGCGCGTCCGAAGCATGTGAAAAGCGGAAGCTGTAAGGATACGATTCACCGCTTTGATTCCGGCAAGAGCGGAATCACGCTGAAGGATATCCCGATTTTAAAATGCTGGCCGCAGGATGGGGGACGCTTTGTAACGCTCCCCACCGTTTACACACGCGATCCTGATACGGGAGAGCGCAATGTTGGAATGTATCGCATGCAGGTCTATGACGAATTGACTGCGGGTATGCACTGGCAGGTGCACAAGGTTGGCGCCCGCCATGGCAAGCGCTACTACGAGCGCGGGGAAAAAATGCCCGTGGCTGTCGCGCTGGGCGGAGATCCCGCGTATACGTTTTCCGCAATGGCTCCGCTGCCGGATGGGCTGGATGAAATTTTATTTGCAGGCTTCGCACGGAAAAAATCTGTGGAACTCGTGAAGTGCGAAACGGTGGATATCGAAGTTCCGGCAGATTCAGATTTTATTCTCGAAGGCTACGTGCAGCCCGGTGAGATGCGCCCGGAGGGTCCTTTTGGCGATCATACGGGATATTATACTCCGATTGATGACTATCCCGTCTTTCATTTAACGGCGATTACACACCGGAAAAATGCGATCTATCCTGCGACGATTGTGGGTATGCCTCCGATGGAGGACTTCTACATGGGAACAGCGAGTGTTCGCGTTTTTCTTCCCGTTTTCAAAATGAATTTTCCGGAAATCGTCGACATGGCGCTGCCGCCGGAAGGCGTTTTTCACAACCTCGTTTTTGTCAGCATCAAGAAACAATATCCCTGGCAGGCGTATAAGATCATGCATGGTCTTTGGGGAATGGGGCAGATGATGTTTTCAAAATACATCGTGGTAGTGGATGACGACTGCGATGTGCACAATACGAGCGAAGTACTCTTCCGTCTTTGCGCAAATACCGATCCACAGCGTGATACGACATTTATCAAAAACCCGAGTGACTCACTCGATCATGCGCCCACGATTGCAAACATGGGAACGCACATGGGCTTTGATGCCACGCGTAAACTTCCCACCGAGGGCTATACGCGCGGCTGGCCGGACCTTGTAAAGATGACGCCGGAAGTCAAACAGTGGGCGGACGATTTTCTTAGCAAGCTTACGAAGAAGTAGGCGCTTAGTGCGCGAGTTTCAGCAGAGCCACGCCGGAGATAATGAGCAGAACGGCCAGAATGCGCAGTAGTCCGACTGAATCTCCGTAAATAAGAATGCCCACGATGAAGGTTCCCGCCGCACCGATCCCGGTCCATATTGCATAGGCCGTGCCAATCGGAATGGTCTTTTGCGCCATCCAGAGCAAGTATCCGCTGACGCCCATAAAGCATATCGCAATGATAATGCCGAGTAATCCTCTTCCCGGCGTTTGCGACATTTTTATTCCTACCGGCCAGCCGATTTCGAACAGACCAGCAAAGATGAGAATGATCCATGGATTCATAATTTCATTTGGTTATTCCCGGAATATAAAAAGGCAACCGGAGAGAATGCACCCGATAATATAGAGAAGCCATGTTTGTGGAATAAAATAAGGATAAATCATCAGCGCGAGGCCTATGACGATCGGAGGGAGCGCGCCGGTTCTCTTACCATAAACGAAAGCGGCAAGGCCTATCGCTCCAAATATAATAGAAGCGAAAAGGGCTGCCGAGGTGAAATTCATCAAATAGCAGAGGAGTTATTTTTACGCAAAAAAAGAGGCGCAGCAATAATTGAGAGCATGGCAATCAGATTTAAAGACATGGAAATTCCATGCAGTTTTTTGAAGATGCTCATCGTCTCCGGCGTATTATATTTTAAAATTTGGGGGCTGAGATCGTGAGCGATTACCAGCACACAGAGAAGTGAAACAAGTGTGAGCAGTAATGCAGTGCGATTAAACTTATGTGCTTTAAGAATGGGAAGTGTGG
>JBDSIH010000129.1:0-2546 GCA_039918055.1 Chthoniobacterales bacterium | reverse complement strand
ATATCCGGATCGGCATTTGTCCAGTCCGCCTGCATCGGCGTAATTCCTGCTTTTTGAAAAGCCGCCCGCACCGCAGGAGTGTTGATCGCAAAACGCTCGTTAAACTTACACGTCACGCACCAGTCCGCTGTGAAATCAAGAAAGACGGGCTTGCCTTCACTAAGCAGATTTTGAAGTGAGGACGGCGAAAAAGGAACCCACGCGATCTGATTGTTGTCGGCTTTATTCTGCGAGCTTTGTTCAAATTGAATGCCAATACAGTACCAAGTTCCAAATCCGATCAGAAGTATCACTATCAGGAGCGCTATAACCTTTGAACGCATTGAGCTTACCGGCGTGGCAAAAGCGCCATAAATCCAGCAAACAACGCCCAGAATAAGCAGGTAGCACGCTGCCCAGATCAGCGCCTCGATTCCCTTTTGCTGCCCGATAATAAAAAGAAGCCAGAGCAGTGTCGCAAGCAGAGGAAATCCCATGAACTGCTTTACGCGTTCCATCCATAGTCCCGGTTTCGGCAGAAACTTCATCCATCCGGGATTTGCGCTGAGAAAAAAATAAGGGAATGCCATACCGAATGCCACGGCGGCAAACATTGCGAGAATGATGATATTTGACTGGCTGAAAGCGAAACCTAGTGCCGTTCCCAGAAAAGGTGCAGTACAGGGCGTAGCCAACAGGGTTGCAAATACGCCCTGAAAAAACGATCCGGCATATCCGCCACGGTCAGCAAGGCTTGCCGCGCTGGAACTCGCAGAACCCGGAAGCACAATTTCGAAAACTCCGAAGAGATTTAGCGCAAAGACCAAAACCAGTACGCTGATCGCAAGATTGAAGTAAGGATTTTGAAACTGGAATGCCCATGTGACCTGCTGGCCCGCGCTGCGCAGGATGCAGATCACAATTCCCAGCCCCAGAAACCACAGGAAAATACCCGAAATAAATGCCAGCCCGTGCCGAAGTATTTTGCGCGGATCATCACCGGCTTGCTTCACAAACCCGAATACCTTGAGAGAAATCACCGGTAACACACAGGGCATCAGGTTCAAAATAAGCCCTCCGAGAAAGCCGTAAAAAAGTGCCATCCATATTCCCACTGTCGACACAGGCGCTAAATCGGTAGCCGCCGATGAGGCTGCCGAAGCAGGCTGCACAGCATACCCGGAAGCGGTGCCATTGTGTTCCACGACAATGACTCCACCATTAAGCAATCCCGTTCCCGTCATTTGAATCTTCGCAGTGTCAGCGGTGGGCGTGGTTATTTCCGGATGCTGAAAATTCGCCTTTTCGGCAGGAAGCGGGAAAAATTGGATTTGTGATCCCGCACTGAGTTTTGAAAGTGCGATCGTGTAGCCGGAAGCATTATTCGTCCAAGCCACATCGAACGGAGGTGCGAGGGTTATGGGCAGCAGTTTTTGAAATTCCGAAAAAATGGCTTCATTTACAGGATTCGCAGTCGCCGCTACCGGAAGTGTCAGTTCTACCTCCTCCTTGCCCGGAACGCAGATATCGGCGCAGACCAGCCACTTTGCCAATCCCCCTAAAGTAACACTGGTCGCCGAAATATCTTTTGGCGCCGTGATCGGGATAATTAAAAGCACGCGATCCGTATACGCGTAATCCAGAATATCACCCGGAAGCATTACCGCTTCAGGAAGAGGCCACTGAATTGCTCCCGCCGAAAAGCCTGGAGGAAGTTTCCACTCAATTTTCGGTGCTTCACCCGCATCTCCGGGGTATTCCCAGTAAGCATGCCACTTCGGAGCCATTTCCAGCAACAGCCCGATATTAAAAGTTTTTCCCGGAACAACCGCGGAAGCCGAGGAAAGAAGACTGGCCTTAACAAGCTGCTTCCCTTTGTAGGTCTGTGCCTGGGCAGAAAATATTCCTGCGCCGATCAGCAGCAGGAGAAGAATAATGGAAGGTTTGCGAAACACGTCTGTGAAGTTAACACCTGTAACAGACAACGGCAATCGCGGGCTGTTCAAATTGAGGCCCGCAGCAGCTCTTTAAAAGTGGCGGTGCGAGAGGGATTCGAACCCTCGGTAACGCTTTATACGCTACAACGGTTTAGCAAACCGTCGCTTTCGACCACTCAGCCATCGCACCTTGAAAGATCGGGAATCATTTCGAACTCATTGATAACCGTCAACAAAAAGCCGTAAAATCATCACACCTCGAGCGAAAGCATCGCCAAATGCGTGGCGGCGATATCCTCCAACTGCGTCAAAGACTCCACAAATTGCAGTTTTCCCCGTAAATCCCGTCCGCCCGGCATACCCCGTGTATAAGCCATCAGACGCGCCCGCATGGAATGCATGGCCGGACGCTCTTCCCCGCGTCGCAGGACCTCCTGGCGACAATGCTCATTAATGAGGCTCCACTTATCCTGCATGGTAGGGGCTATAAACTCAGGTCCATCTCCCATGGAAGCACGAATTTCTGTGAAAATCCAGGGGTTGGACATCGCGGCGCGGCCAATCATCACCCCAGCCACCCCTGTTTCCTTTTTGCGACGAAGCGCATCCTCGCCGGTTGCAATATCGCCG
>JBDSIH010000128.1:0-5120 GCA_039918055.1 Chthoniobacterales bacterium | reverse complement strand
ACCGAATCTCGCTGCCTATCCGGAGCTGAAAAAGAAGTTTCCTTATACTCAGACGCTAACGCTTCAAACGCTTTCTAAAGAATGTTTTCTGCCTAATCAGGAATATATCATGTGGTTTCGTGTTTTCGAAAGTACGACGGGCCCGGAATTTGCCCTGGCATTTTCCTTTTCTGGTCCAAATCAGAATGACTTTGATCGTCTTCCTCTTGGGGTAAAGGCAAAGGTTTCTCATCAACCCAATCTTCACCCTACTTCGTTCGAAGGCGATCCCTGGTAGCACTGCCCATGATCAAAAAGATATGTCTCATCGTGTTCTTCACGTGGAGTTTTGGGATTTCTGCCATCGCTGGCAAAGTAGCAGTTCTCTCCTCTTCTAATCTACAGGATGCGGAAACAACGCTGGTTACCGCGCTGTCTTCTCAGCCGGGGGTTGAAGTATTGGAGCGTTCCAAAATCGATGCAATCATACGGGAAAAAGGGTTGGCTACTTTAATTGCTTCTCCGCAGAGCGTGTGTGAAGCGGGGCGCCTCCTTGGCGCGGATAGTCTGATTGTGCTTGAGCAGTCCGCAGTCGGGCAGCCACTGTTCAGCCGTCTTATCGCGGTTGAACCCAGCGTCGTAATCGACGTTGAAAAGTCGACATGGCCAATAGGGGATCAGACGGGTTGGGCGAAATTTCTCGCTCTGCGATTTGCGAAAGGCATCAGAAATCTGCCAAAGGATTCTCAATCTAGGGCACTGGTAAGTATTACGGGTATACGCAGCACCACATCTGGCGCAACTGCTGCGCAGACGGAGCGTGAATGCTCTTTGTTGATTGCGCATGCTCTGGTCCGTCTGCCTGGTATTTTTGTCCTGGATCGCACGCGCCTGAGAGAATCCGATTGGGAGAAGCAGATTTCTGGAAATTTAAATAATAGCTATTGGTCGGGAGAATGGCTCTTCGATGGTAATGTAACATTTGCGGAAAATCGGCTTCTTTTTAACGGTCGGCTTCAATCGGCTAAGGGCGTCGTTAAGAATTTTCAGGCTGAAGCGGCAGATGCGTCATTACTCGCCGATGAAATTGCTAAAAAAATTGCGGAAAATCTTCAACTTCCGTCTACCGGGATCATTTCGGAACTTGAAACCACACAGTATCAGGCTGAAGCGGAATGGGCACTGAAATGGAAACAGTATGACCAGGCTGAACGTGCTGCCGATGCGAGCTGGATATTGGGAAATCACACCGAATCTGTAGCCATGCTTCGCATACTTGCTGCAGCCGTTGCGGATACGGAATTACCTCTTCTTGGGGGATTTTATAGCTCTAATCCACCGTCAGAAACGTTGAGTCGTATCGGTCGCGCTTTTTCAGACCTTCGCCAGTTTACAGCCGTCAATCCGCAATGGTCTCCGGATATTAATTCCTACCGCAAATTAACGACACTCTTTCTGGCCGCATCGAAAGTGCTTCAAGTTTATTATTTTCTACCGCGTGAACGCACGGAGGAAGAGCAGCAACAGCTTGCATCAGTTAGAAAAGAACTCCGAAGTTATATTCCATTTATGTCTGATAGTGGAAAAAAACTCATGGGGACGTTGAAACCTTACGAGCTGAGTAATCTGAAGGAATCCCCAGACGGCCCTCCGGTGAATTTTCTGAGCCTATATGGTCTATACGGCCCGCTTTGGAGCGATAGTCCTGAAGAGTCGTGCGCTGTCATTCTAAAAGTGGAAGGTATGCTGACATCTCTTGATCCAGCGATTGCCGCAGGCCTCCGGAAAATTATTTTTTATGAACGCGGCAATCACGAACCGCTTGTTGTCGCATGGTACACTAATGATCAAAATCAAGTGCCTTCCATTCGGGAAAAACTTTTTCGTGATCTGCAAAATGGAAATCCTCAGGAAAAGCTCGATGCAATCGCACTGAATACGTGGCGTTATTATCACATGGGTTTACCAGAACTTCAAAAGCAGGTGCCTTCAGAAGTGCTGCTAAAGGTTGCGACAGGTTATGAAAGTGGTTTGTGGGATTTGCGGGCTTCCATCATTGATGGAACATTGCCACCGAAACTTATCTCGGCCCTGTTTCAACTGCGCGGAAATCTGGATATTACGGAAGCTTACAAATCAATTATTCCGCCTCCGAATACATTTAATAAACGTCTCTTTTATTATCTGCTCGAACAAAAGTGGGTGGGACCCCAGGAAATCTATGGAGCATTGCAAAATGGACTAATTTTCTCACCGGCTGAACGCGATAAAGCCCTTCAGGCATTGGCGGCAGTACAATCTTCCGTCCCGAATCCGCCAAGGTATCTCGCTATGTTTGCTGAACGAATTTCCAAGTCTGCGACTAATGCTTCAGATATGGACTCCTCCTCACTCGACAAGGTTGTTTCTGAATCTACTGCCAGCACTGAGGGGATCGCACCGACCCGGGTTTTTAAAATATCCGAAATCGGTAGTTCAACTGAATCAAATCAGATTTAGGATATCATAAGTCGCGGTGACGTTTTTTATGTGCGCATAAGCAGCGTAGGCTATGAGCAAGTCATGGCACTTGATCCGGGCACTGGAGCGCAAACATCTACCACCGTTACCACCTCCGGGTTCATTGACCGAAAAGCCTGGGATGCGGATGCCCACTATTTTTATTTCGCCAGCAAGGATAGGCTCTTTCGGTTTGATCATGAAACCGGAGCGCTGACTACAAAATCCATTCCCCTACTTGGTGAAGGTGCGAACCGTCTTATCGAACTTCATGGAAAGCTTTATGCCGCTACGCCTAAGGGATCGATTATTAGTATTGATCCCTCCACGATGGAAGCTGTGTTGCTTGCCAGTGCTAAACGTCGTCCCGCTCAAACTCCTTTGGATGATCGTGCAGAGTTTTCCGTAGAAAATATTTTTCCGGGAGAGGGGGGACTCATTTTTATCCTGAATGAGCCATGGTATTACGTGCTGGATGAAATCACGGGAAATTTCCGGAAGAGTGCTCAGCCTATCGAGCCTTTAAGGACAAGGTCTTATGATCGTCAATTTGTGTTAAACTGGATCGGAAGAGATGGTGATGAAATGCCTCAGGTTTACCAGCCTGTCTATATGCTTCTAACGGATCCGGGCCGGACAGGAACGTTTCCTGGACGGAATTCATGGCCACCTGCGCTAAAGCTTCATGGAGATGAAGAGTTTGACAGTTCAATTTTCGATGAGGCATCAGCTGGATTACGATTGGCTGTTTTTTACTCTGGAGGAAAAGCCCGTGCACCTTATTTGTATATTGCAGATGAAAAACAGAATTTTTCAGTTCCGTTAAAGCTTCCGCTGACTTCGAAAATTCAGATTTATGACCGTATCAGTGCCAACGAGACGGGTATATTGGTCTACGGAAGAACTGCCCCGGATGTATTCTTCTACAGCTTTGCAGATTTGCAAAAATTTCCCCGTTAATGGCGATTTTGTCAATCGAAGTTGCTTGCGCAAGGGGCGCACAGTCTTCTAATCTGCGGGCGGAAAAAATACTCCCATGATTACACTTAAAAAAATCACTCTTCTTTGCAGTCTTGCTGCTGTCGCTCTCACGATGAGTAGCTGCTCTTACATCCAGCAGGCCAATGCCAAAAACAAGGAGTCTCTCCTTGCCGCAGCCGGTTATAAAGCAATTCCTGCTCAAACCGCCAGACAGCAGGCCAGACTTCAGGCCATGAAGCCTTATAAGACGATTGTGCGTCACAAGGGCGGTAAAACATTTTACACTTATGCAGACCCAAAGCATAACCTGCTTTATGTAGGCGGACCTGCAAACTATCAGCGCTATAAGAAGCTTGGCCTTCAGCAGTCCATGGCGGATGACGAAATCATAGCGGAATCAGATGAACAGGCTGAGATGATGGATTGGGGCGCCTGGGGTCCAGTCTGGTACTAATCGTTTAAACTTTAGTTGATTACCTGTAGCGCCGCATGAAATTCATGCGGCGTTGCTTTTTCAGGATATCACATTCCGTAAAAAATTATGAACCTCACCGAAGATCAAAAATCAATCGTATCCAAATGGATAGCGGACGGAGTTTCGCTGTCAGATGTTCAGAGCCGCCTTCGTTCGGAACTGGGAGTGATTGTCACCTACATGGAAGCGCGGATATTGATGACGGAATTGAACCTGACTCCTGTGGAAAAGGTTTCGAATGCGGCTGTAGTTGCTGCACCTGCCGCAGATGAGATTCCCCTCGATGCGCAGGATGCTTCCGGCCTTCCTGAGCCACTTCCCTCCGGTGCCAGTGGCGTGAAAGTGACGCTTGATCAGATCGCAAAGCTGGATGCATTGATCAGCGGCAAGGTAACCTTCAGCGACGGAGAAAATGCGGAATGGCTTCTTGATTCCAAGGGAAGACTTTCCCTGAATCCTTCGACTCCTGGTTACCGACCTGCACAGCCTGATGTCATTGCTTTTCAGGCGGAGCTCGAACGCGCGGTCAGCGGTGGACAGGCTTAATCTGCGATAGGGCGAGGCTTGGCACGGAAATAGACTGCGGTATTTCCAACACGCTGGATAAGCTGGCTTCCCGTACGTTCCGCAATCTCGGGAGCAAGGATCTTTTTCTGATCCTTAAATTCATCAAACTTTAATTTTACCAGCTCATTGGCACCGAGGGATTGATTAAGCGCGGTGATGACGGCATCGGTCAGCCCAGCCTTGCCTACGGAAACGCACGCTTTCAGCAATTGGGCGCGGGCTTTGAGATCCTTTAATTTCCGGCCAGCCGGCTTTTCTTCATTACTCATATTTCTGATTAAGCGGGAGAATTCAGGAAATGGAAGTCCGGATTTTCCCAGGCGAGGGGAATCATGCAGTCGGCAGGCTTCTTCGCGGGATCACAATGATACCCGTAAATCGGATAAAGATCGGTCCACTTCTCCAGGTCTTTATAGTGAACATGGGCAGAGATATGGGGATCATACGTCAACTCGTGCAGGACAAAATCCGGTTGGATGCCTGAAGTTTCTATCGCTTTAAAAATTGTGACGGCATTGCCAATGTCTCCGGAAATAACCACGCAGTTCTGTTCATCCTGCAGGATATAACCGAAAGTAGGCATGTCTGGAATATGCTCGCCAAAAGTATCAATGGCGGC
>JBDSIH010000127.1:0-4707 GCA_039918055.1 Chthoniobacterales bacterium | reverse complement strand
AATTTTTCTGTGGGGAGCGATCCGAGATTTAGCACTCACAAAGATCCCCGTTCATAAAGCCGAATAAGGCACTACAGCTAATGGCTAAATCTACTCGATTAGTGACGTTCCAGACTTCCCCATTTATTTTGACTTCACGCTTGAAGTGGGAGTCCATTTTGCCATAGCTCACATGGAACGTTTGGCTAAAATATGATCCGCTGTTTCCTCATCCTTCTTTTATTTCTCAGCAGTTTCTGCCGTGGTGCCGAACCCAAGCCAATTCTGGTAGTCCTTGAGCAAAATCCGTGGCTTAGCGTAATCGGTTCTGATAGCCCGACGTTCGCCCTCTACGACGACGGCTCGATATACTACCTTCGCGGGAAACCAACCACGGAAGAGCCGTTTCAGTTTCGAACCGTAAAGGATGCGGCGAGTAAGGGCGCGGAGTTGCTGGGATTTGATCCAACGAAGATGAAGAATGAGTATGAGATCTCATCCGCAACGGACCAAATCACCACGGTCATTTGGACACCTGAAAAGAGAATTGAAGTGTATGGGAACTGGCGAAAAGCGCGTGAAGATAAAGGCGGCAATTCCGGCCCCCAATGGAAGGCGATTGTTGAGAGGGAGAGGAAGATGCGGGAGTCGCTTCCAGCAGAGATTCGGGCGTCGCTGACGCGAATTGACCAGGAGCGAGATCGTGAGGGGAAAGCTTGGTTCGCGGCGAAGGTCGAAGTTATGTTCTGCCCCTACGAGTATGCACCAGACGCATCCATCAACTGGCCTAAGGATTGGCCAGACCTCACGGCGAAAGATACCCATAAAAGAGGAAGTTCATTCAGTGTATTTTTACCCTCGGAGAAACTTCCGGATTTGCGGGGTTTTCTGGCAACGCGAAAAAAAAATGGGGCTGTGTTGATTGACGGTAAGAAAATGGCCGTTGCCATCAGGCTTCCATTCCCGGCAGAAGAGATATGGATGCGATAAAAAATAATCCGAACAAAGAGTAAAGAATGTGCTTTGCTATGGTTGCCTCATTTTTAAAAAAATACTATCAGGCATTCCTCTTTTTAGCCAAATATCGTAATCGATAAGAATATTTTCGCGGTCTACGGTAAATATAAATATCAGATAGAGCATTCCGCAAATTAAGCAAACCATCGCAAATCTGCTTTTTTGTACACAATAGGATTTTAACGCAAAGCCCACTGTTATTAATCCCAAAAAATATCCTATCCGTATGTCTGCTCCCCAATGGTTACTGGGATATCCATCTATAACTTTCCAAGTTACGACTACCGCGGTCGAAACTTGCAAGAATAGCATTAAGATTAATGACCATCGAATAAATGCAGTTTTACTCATCGCGGTGAAAATGATTTAGGAGGAATAGAATTGCCACTAAAGGATTATTTTTTTTGTGCCGGTATTGAATGAATCAATAACAGAAAAGGGGGCAGGTCTTGCATTTTAACAAATTATCCCCTCGTATAATGCGGTTCAATATTTGGATTCACTTTTCATTTTCAAGCGCTCCGCAATCCACTGAAGTTTAACCGTTGTTTACCGAAGAGGCTTGTCAAGATTCAAGACCGGACCTCTTTTACTCTCAACCTAAGCCTCCTTATTCTCCGATGGGATCGCGGGATAACTGTCACATTCATTTTGTATGATAAACCTTTAAAATCGCTCCAGTTTTTTTATCGATCTCCGCCTCAGCTGCTCCACCATTGAATCCCTTTCGTATGCCCCACCACGAATTAAAAGTCGCTGATACGTACCAAACGCCATCCACAAGCTTAGCCTTATATGGTCTCTCTTTTGCTATAATATCCTCTCCATAAATAGGGTTCCATATCGCAACTGCCACAGAAACAGCTGTTTTTTCATCTGGAATAAAGCACTCTTTCGGAACGTATCCTTGAGCAGCCACAATTTTAACGCACAGGATATAAAGTAGCAGCACGATGCCGACGCGTATTTGTCTCATCATAAAATAGTTATTTTAACGAACACCCGCACCTATTGCGAAATGAAGGGATCGGTCTTCAATCTCGACAAATTATGCCGACGTATAATGTGGCTGACATTGGATTCACTTTTCATTTTAAAACGCTCCGCAATCCAGCTTCTTAGCCTTCCTCGCTTTGTCAGGATTCAAGACATGACCCTTTTTCGTTCGCAGAGCCGCGACGGCGGCGCAGGTAGACGATTGCGCTGAGCAGGCCGACGATGATGAGAGCGTAGGTCGAGGGCTCGGGCACTGCATAGACAAGATTCAGGTTGTTCCCGTTTTCGCTCAAAGCAATGGAGAACTGCCCTTCGGATGGCGCACTGAGAAAACCCGCAGTGTCGATATTGAAGGCCCCCGGTGTATATCCATCGATTCCCTCCGTAGTGGAGACCCATGTCCAAACAGCACTCACTGCCGGATTGAAGTTCTGGAGCGCCACCGGGACACCAAAGGTGGTCGTAGCTAAGGAAAGCGTGACGGGGCTGAATGTGGATAAACCTGTAAGGTCAAGAAGCCCATCAATCTCAAAGCTTGATACGCTCAGAGCACCGGCCGCGTAGTCGGCAAAGCTCACCGATTGTGAGGTGTCACCCTCCCAGACAACGTCACCCACTAAGGCCGTCGGTCGCAGCGCGGGGTAAACGTAGATGAAGGTTTCGTTGATCATGCCGTAGTCCTCAAGGGTGTGACCGTCGAGCATCTGCTGAGCATTGTAGAACAGGGCCATGTCGGGAATATCGATTCCGGTTTTGTCCTGAATTTTGGTCTTCGCGTTCTCCACGGAATCCGAGATGAAATAGTCGATAGTCCAGGTCGGCTGTCCCGCGATCTTCGTAAAAAACTGACCACTGAACTGAGCATTCGCTGGCGTGAAAGCAAGGCAGGCAAGGAATAGAGCAGCTAGGAACTTCATGGTCGGATGGTATCAAGGGATTGATGAGGGGACATGGTTATCTGTCACAGGACTCGCTAATTGGCACTACAGAAACAAGGACAAATTATGCCATCGTATAATATGACTGACTTTGGATTCACTTTTCATTTTCAAGCGCTCTGCAGTCCGGCATCTTCATAGCCGTCCTCGCTTTGTCAAGATTCAGGGCCCACCCCCTTTTTACTTAAGACCAGACAATGCTTTTGCTTTGTATCTTAGAGCGGGTGCAACTCGAGAGAGGTTATGGATGCCGTGCAAGCACCTATAATCAATAGGAAAATTTCCGCCGCGTGTGCCGGTTTAGCGTTTCATTGACAAGTGAAATTCCTATCATATGCACTATGAATCATTCGTATAATTTTCTCACGCGACCACGAGTAATTGTAGTGATCTGTATCTTACTCTTCCTTCTCACCATTGCCTATTATCCGATTGCTCATGCCATTCAGCCTAAGGAGGAAAGATTAGGACAATTTGGCGACACATTTGGCGCGTTGAACTCATTAATTTCAGGACTCGCTTTTCTTGGCGTGCTATACTCACTTGCTCTTCAACAGAAAGAAATTCAACAATCGGTGGACGATACTAAAATTCTCATCGCCAGAGAAGAAAAGAGAGCATTTGAAGAAACCTTTTTCAATCTGCTAAAAGTTTTTAATAATTTGGTGGCAAATCTCCCTGATCATGGCTCAAGTTTGACTTGGATTGCGACGGATATGGAAAATCTAGTCCGGCATTCGATTTTAACAACTCCATCTTTAATTGCAGATAGAGAAAAATTATTGCATTCCATACAGCTGAATTACGATAAGCTTTTTCGTGATCACGAGAATGTCTTAGGGCAATACTTTAGCATGGCCTATCATATGTTCCGGTTTATTCATCGTGAAAAAGCCATTAACGCCTACACAAAGAAAACTTACGCCGACATTTTCCGCGCACAATTATCTATTCCGGAATTAACGCTTCTTTTTTTTAATGGTCTTCATCCACAAGGCGAGAACTTCAAGGATTTGATTCCGAGGTATGCAATATTAAAGCATATAAAACACCAGGCAGATAAGTGGAAATTGACGGATCTCTATCCAGATTCCGCTTATATCGATACGGAAGCATGCGAGGATGACAACTAAGCTTTGTATTTTTAAGATTCACGCCCTCGCGCGTGGCAGTCGAACTGCGTTCTCATCTCTCCCCATGCGCCATAATTTTGCCGAGGGATGGCGGGAGTAACGACGATGGCCTCTTTAGGGTACGGGTGGGCTTTTGCTTTTGGAGCCGGAGAGATTTTCATGCCTTTGGCATGCACTGCGGTTAGGGCTTTGCCCTTTTGGGTTTCGCGCGCCGCGCGGGAACCTAAAGGGGTCGAATTCGCCCCGAATGGACGCGACGGAGCACGTCCCTCCATTAGAGGCAACGTGTGTGACCTCCGTGTATTTTCAAATTCGGCCTCTGAATTAGCCAGAGAGATTAAATACACAAATCCGTTACAAGAGATTGCTGTGCCTCTGGCACAGCTCTGCGGGGTGGCTTTGCCTTTAGGTTTTCGCGCGCTGCGCGTGGCAGTCGAACTTCGTTCTCATCTCTCCCCATGCGCCATACTTTTGCCGAAGGCAAAATGGCGGGAGTAACGACGATGGCCTCTTTAGGGAACGCGTGGACTTTTGTACTTCTCGCTAGAGATTTTCATGCCTTTGGCATGCACTGCGGTTGGGGCTTTGCCCTTTTGGGTTTCGCGCGCCGCGCGGGAACCTAAAGGGGTCGAATTCGCCCCGAA
>JBDSIH010000126.1:0-2608 GCA_039918055.1 Chthoniobacterales bacterium | reverse complement strand
GGGCATTTACTGAGCTTGGGGTTCCTCTGATGTTTAATTATACGCGCGTCACTCCCGTGCAGATTTTTAACGGCATCAGAAGCATTGGAGGAAATCCCCTCCCCTACGCGCTGGTGGTCGTCACACTCGTCACTACGGTATTGCTCTACGCACTCAGTAAATTTCTCTTTGGCAAATCACACTCAATGATGGCCAAAGCGACCAGTCAGGGCGGACCACGAAAAATTTCCGCCTTTTCAGCAATTCTCTGCACAACGGTATTTGCAGGGATCACATTTCTGGCAATCCTCCCCCATCTCGGTGTTGTCCTGGTAGCGTTTTCAAAAAACTGGTACGCGACCATTTTACCAACAGGCTGGACGCTCGAACATTTTCAGTCCGCGCTGGGAAACAATCTGACGCTGCCATCCATCCAGAACAGTCTCCAGTATGCAGGACTCGCAACAATCGTAGACGTCCTTCTCGGCATCGCAATCGCCTACGTGGTGACCAGAACAACGCTTCCCGGACGTGAACTGCTCGATGCCCTGGCTATGCTGCCCCTTGCGGTCCCTGGATTGGTGCTGGCCTTTGGATATCTCGCTATGACGCAGGAAGGAAAGCCCTTTGCCTTCATGAATCCGGTTAAAGATCCTCTCATGATTCTCGTCATCGCATACAGCCTTCGTAGACTTCCCTATGTCGTACGTTCCGCAGCCGCGGGTTTTCAGCAAACAAGCGTAACCCTTGAGGAAGCAGCGCAAAATCTGGGCTGCTCTCCGCTAAGAGCACTCCGCAAAATTACCATCCCCCTCATCGCAGCAAACCTGCTCGCTGGAGGACTGCTCGCATTTTCTTTCGCGATGCTCGAAGTTTCAGATTCGCTGCTGCTTGCCCAGAAGCAACAGGATTTCCCTATCACGAAAGCTATTTTCGAGCTGTATCAATTACTGGGAGAAGGCCCTTATCTGGCTTGCGCTCTTGGAGTATGGTCGATGTTGTTTCTCGCCGTGACCATCATTGGCGTCTCCCTGCTTCTTGGAAAAAAACTGGGTGCGATTTTCCGTGTCTAGAAAAGATTTTTACACAATATTGTGCAACCCTACATTCCTCAAAACATGACATCGGATCGAAATAAGCATTTTTACGGCATCACCTTCATTTATGTAATACTCGGTTTACTCTGCCTCTTTTTAAAAAAGGGCGGCGATGCCGAAATTTTCCATACTGACTTTTTCCTCCAGGGAGCAGTGACTATAGGCATCAGTCTTCTGTACCTTCTCATAGCAGGGCTCACTCTCTGGTATCACAACAATCTGATGCGGGAATACATTCATCGTATACCGAAAACGCCGGAAGATATTGCGATCAGAGCAAAAGCGCAGGGCGTAACGGATGGCGAAATTGAAAGGCACGTTAAGACTATTAAAAAAAGCACTGGCTATGCAAAATTACTGGGAATGAATATTTCCGTGTATGCTGAAATTCAGTTCCTGAGGGATTTCGGTCGCATACTTGCACCCCTTGCGCTCATTCTTGTATTGAATCTTGGCTGGAATGATTTCTCCAGGTTCAGCATTCCCCTCCTGACATTGGTAGCTGCATTTTTTCTTTGGTTAAGCAGCAGCAGATACCAGAAGGAACTGGATTTCATCCAGTCCCTGACTCCGCAGCTGCATTAAGCTAGCGCCAGGAGCCGGGACGTTTGGGAGTATCCGCAAACGTGGCATCAATGCAATTGTGCACCGTGAGATATTCAAGAAGGCTTCTCGTGATTTCCCGGGCAGTTCGCTGTGCATCGACGGTAAGCCCAGAGCGAAGCTCAAGAGGATTTCCACACAGAAGACCGGGCATGGCATTTGATCCACCCTGTGTTTCCAAAATTAAAAAAGGCTTTCGCGCGGCGGCGCCATCTCTCAGGTCGTAAACTTCTGCAACGGTGGAAAATGTTGTCGCGCCATATCCAAGACCGAGCAATAACCGGAGAAACCGTCCGCCTTCATTCACCTGCGTGAACCTCCCTTTAATCAGCCAGGCATTCTGTCTCGGAAAAGGAACCCCCTGGGCAACCGGCTGCGCAGAAGCAATGCGCGCGCGTATGCGCTGAACCAGCGCACGGTTTAAACGATCACTGACAGTCCATTGAAAATCGCGGTCGGCATTTCTGCGAATGGAAAGGCTGTCGGGAGAATACGCGAAATTTTCCACATAGACTTTCTGCGGAAGAATTGGCTTTGCGGATTTTTGCCGATATTCCGTACGGCTTACGCTGACTGAAGCGCAGCCGGACAATGTCAAAATAAACAAGACAAAGCATGAGGCCCAAACCCATACATATTTCTTACGGAGCTTTTCCATTTCTTCCATTTCTTGGGATACGCTCGTCATTCGCACCGCGGGAATCCAGTAAAAAAAGTGATTCTGTCCGGGAATATACAGCCCATCTTCTTTCCACTTTGAACTGGTCGTTATTCTTTTTTTTTCGGAACATGAAATCTTCATGTTCACAGGACTCATTGAATTTGTCGCCCCCACTCTCTGGCTTAGGCACACGTCGGACTCCATCCAGCTATGCATTAGCTCCACGGATTTATCAAAACGCGTGCGAAAAGGGGATAGTATCTCCGTA
>JBDSIH010000125.1:0-4899 GCA_039918055.1 Chthoniobacterales bacterium | reverse complement strand
ATTCGAGCTTCCCGTGCATGTGACGACGCCTCCCGCAGTCGACGGCCCTACCTCCGCCTTTGAAAACCCCCAGTTCTCCACGGCGATCGGACTTCTTAAATACGGACATGCCGTCCAGAGCATGGCGATAGCACCTTCTCTCCTCGAAAACATAAGCCACAAATTCACGAGTATATTCCGTGGGTTCCGCCTCTAGCCGCCATGATTGAAATCAAACATCGGACAGAAAATCCCCAGCCCTCCAAAATTCTTCTTATCGGTGTAGGAAACGCCGGGGTAAACCTCGCTGATCACATGACCATGCAGTCTCTTTCTGTGGCGAAAATCATCGCCGCAAATACGGACTCCCATTCCCTCATGAGCTCTATCGCTACCGAAAAGCTGCTCCTTGGAAATACCGCAGCACGCGGACTCGGTGCGGGCGGTGATCCTGAGATCGGCGTAAGAGCGGCCGAGGAAAGCCTGGAGGAAATCCGCACCCAGGTGCAGGGATTTTCGATTGTCATCGTTTGCGCAGGCCTTGGCGGCGGAACCGGCTCCGGCGCGGTACCCCTGATTGTCCGTGCAGCACGCGAGGCGGGAGCATTTGTAATAGCCCTTGTAACCCTACCCTTCTCGTTTGAAGGCAAGCGCAGGGCCAGACAGACAGAGGATACGCTTGTTCTGCTTGAAAAAGCGGCGAATGTTCTCCTGTGTTTTGAAAACGACAAGATATCGGAAATCACCCAGCCCGGCACCGGTGTGGAGGAGACATTTGAAAAATCCGATCTGGTGCTCGGCACCTGTCTGGAATCGCTGGTTCGCATGATCGAACTGCCCGGGATGATGCGTCTCAGCCTTGGTGATCTGACCCATCTCCTTGCCGGGAGAAATCCCCGCTGTCTTTTTGGTGCTGCGAGTTCCGATACTGAAAATCGCGCATTTGATGCCGTTGGCAAAGCCCTGAAGTGCCCCCTTCTCGAACGTGGCCGGATTCTCAGCGAATCGCGCACGGTCCTCGTCCATATCGCAGGTTCCGACGATCTCTCCCTGGCGGAAATAAGCGTCATCATGCAGGAGGTTGAAAAGTATACTGACAAGGACGCAAATCTTACGCTCGGCATCGGTATTGCGCATAACGCCGGCCGGACACTTACCGTATCCATTCTCGGTTGTCTTTCGGAACCCGGTGAAGCCCATCGTGAACCGGAGCAATACCCTGAAGCGGAATCGACAGTTGAGGATAAAAATATTCGTCGTCTGCCCGCTGAAGCGCCGCTCCCAGCCGGTGTGCACCGCTCTTCCAGGCCCGCTGCTCCGGTGACGGAACGTGCCGAACAGGGCGAGCCGGGCGCGGCTCCCGCCAAAAAAGGCACGGTACGGCCTAAGCAGGAATTTCTACAATTCGACTCGGTAAACCGCGGTCGCTTCGAGAAAAGCGAGCCCACGATCGTCGAAGGTGAAGATCTGGACGTCCCTACATTCCTGCGTCTTAAAATAAAGGTTAAGTAGCTCTTTGCAGGGTGGAACACACCGCGCCCTACATACGCACTCGACACTGCATTTAAGGGACGCCCTTAAGCATTGCCGTAATGAAAAAAGCTATTGTCGAATTCCTAGGATCCCTATTTGGTTTCACGGTAATGGACGCCGCGTTGCCGTGAGCGAAATTTTAGTATTTTCGAAAAAAACGTCCACTTATCCAGGCCGTTTTTTGTGTCCTGATAGTGTCCTTTTGGTTAGGCTTATGGATAGTTCACCCTACTACCATGCGTCCTGAAAAATTTACCGCCAAAATGCAGGAAGCCTTCAACGCCGCCGTTGATATTGCTTCGAAAAATAATCAGCAGGAAATTAATCCTGAGCATTTCCTACTCGCCCTGCTCGAACAAAGCGATGGGCTGACACGCGCGCTCCTGGAAAAAATGGGCGTTTCTGTTTCCGGTCTCGAATCCCAACTCCAGGAGGAACTCGGAAAGCAGTCCAAGGTTCATGGTGGCGGCAGTCCACATCTTGGCGATGCGCTCCGCAAAATTATTGATGCCGCTGAAAAAGAGATGGCGAAGATGAAAGACGAATATCTCAGCGCCGAGCATTTCCTCCTGGCGCTGAGTGATTCCAATACGCCCGCCGCAAAACTTCTGAAGGCCCTCGGCGTAACACGTGATGCGCTCGCAAAAGCCCTCGTCGATGTACGCGGTTCACAGCGCGTGACCGATCAGGATCCCGAAGGGAAATACCAAACTCTTGAAAAATACGGCCGCGATCTCACCGAGATGGCGCGGAAAGGGAAGATCGATCCCGTCATCGGCCGCGATGATGAAATTCGCCGCACCATGCAGGTACTTTCCCGCCGCACAAAAAACAATCCCGTCCTGATCGGTGAACCCGGCGTGGGCAAGACCGCCATTGTGGAAGGACTTGCCCGCCGTATTGTCAGCGGAGACGTTCCCGAATCGCTGAAAAACAAGCGTCTCATTGCCATGGATCTTGGGGCGATGATTGCCGGAGCAAAATTTCGTGGAGAGTTCGAAGATCGTCTCAAGGCATTCCTCAAAGAAGTTACTTCCAGCGAAGGAAAAATCATTCTCTTCATTGATGAGCTGCACACCATCGTCGGCGCGGGCAGCGCGGAAGGCTCCATGGATGCTTCCAATCTTCTCAAGCCACAGCTCGCACGCGGCGAGTTGCGCACCATTGGGGCCACGACTCTCGACGAATATCGCAAACATATTGAAAAAGACGCCGCGCTGGAACGCCGCTTTCAGCCGGTCATCGTCAATGAACCGAGTGTGGAGGATACCATTGCTATTCTGCGCGGACTAAAAGAACGCTATGAGGTCCATCATGGCGTGCGTATTCAGGATGCTGCGCTCGTTGCCTCCGCCGTTCTGTCCCATCGCTATATCAGCGATCGGTTTCTTCCTGATAAAGCCGTCGATCTGATGGATGAAGCCGCCTCCAGGCTCAAAATGGAAATGGAATCCATGCCTGTGGAAATCGATTCCCTTGAGCGTGAAATCATGCAGCTTGAGATGGAGCGGCAGGCGCTGAAAAAGGAAAAAGACGCCGCCAGCAAACAACGGCTGGATAAGCTCGAGAAGGAACTTGCGGATAAAAAAGAAATCTCCTCAAAGCTCAAAGCTCAGTGGCAGAAAGAAAAACAGGAAATCGGCAAAGCACAGAAAATTGCCGAGGAGATCGAGAATTTAAAAAATGAACTCGAAATCGCCCAGCGTCGCGGCGACCTCGCGCGCGCGAGTGAAATTCAGTATGGCAGACTGCCGGATTTACAGCAGAAGCTGGAAACGGAGGCCAAGACTCAACATGAAAATGCCACTCTTCTGAATGAAGAGGTTACGGAAGAGGATATTGCCAAAGTTGTTTCAACATGGACGGGTATTCCCGTAACGCGTCTCCAGGAGGGCGAACGTCAGAAGTTGGTTAAGATGGAGGAGCGCCTTATGGAGCGTGTCGTCGGACAGCCGCAGGCCATCAAATCCGTCTCCAACGCCGTGCGCCGTGCCCGTGCGGGTCTACAGGATGAGAACCGGCCGATTGGTTCCTTCATGTTTCTGGGACCAACGGGCGTTGGAAAAACCGAACTCAGTAAAGCACTCGCTGAATTTCTCTTTGATGACGAACAGGCCATCATCCGGATCGATATGAGCGAATACATGGAGAAGCACAGCGTCGCCCGCCTTATTGGTGCGCCTCCGGGATATGTCGGTTACGAAGAAGGCGGACAGCTAAGCGAAGCCGTTCGCCGCCGTCCCTACAGCGTTGTCCTTTTTGATGAAGTGGAAAAAGCGCACCCGGACGTTTTCAACGTGTTGCTACAGGTGCTCGATGACGGTCGCATTACCGACGGACAGGGGAGAACGGTGGATTTCAAAAACACTGTCCTTATTTTAACCAGCAACATAGGCAGTCAGTACATCATGGAAGACCTGCCAAAGGAAGAGCGCAATAAGCGCGTCATGGAAACACTCCGAGGACACTTCCGGCCTGAATTCCTTAATCGCGTGGATGAAATCATCATTTTTGATCGCCTGAGCGATAAGGAAATCACGCATATCGTGGAAATCCAGATCACCCGCCTCGCGAAACGCCTGGAAAAGAAAAATCTGAAACTTGAGCTCACCGAAAAAGCCACAAAATGGCTCGGCAAGGAGGGCTACGATCCTGCTTACGGTGCACGCCCTCTGAAGCGCGTCATCCAACAGCAGATTCTTGATCCACTAAGCCTGGAGATCCTCGACGGGAAAATTCAGGAGGGCGACACCATCATCGCCGATACCGGCGAAGATGGCCTGACCTTTAAAAAACGATAACTTAGTATTTATGTACATTTTTCTGAAATTTCTTCCTTCGATTCTTTCTAAACTCGCGGCGGCAACTCTTATGTTTGTTTTCTGGTGGCCGATGCGGAAACAAATCTATGGAAAATCCATCCCATGGCTTATCGGAATATTTACCGTTTCGTTCATACTTTCCTCTGTAGCTTATCCGACTTATACACGCTACCTGACACAAATTTTGCATGAAGCTCCGGCGAGTCACCCATTTATGCTGGGAGTGATTTTCTGGACGGTGGCCGTTTGCGACAGTTTTTTTCTACTGGTCGTTGTTATTCTTATTCTTTCCGATATCGCCGGTTTTATTCCGGGTGGTTATCAGGAATCATCCCCGCTTCATCGCTTACTTGCGGCAACATACTCGCATATCATCCCTATGGGGATTGCTCTGCTCGCTTTGCGTATTCTACCCTTACTGGTAATTTTTTACTGCACCTCGATCCTTAAATCTGCTATTTGAAACCACGTTCATGAACTTTAAATACTGGTTACTTCTCTGCAGTTTCTTTACCACGGCGATTTTTGCAGCGATTCCGCTTAAGAATGGTGATTTTAAGGATGG
>JBDSIH010000124.1:0-1785 GCA_039918055.1 Chthoniobacterales bacterium | reverse complement strand
TTCCGGAATAAGCACGAAATTGACATCACTGCGCGAGAGCGCGGAATGACAGGCGATGAACCCGGAGTGTCGTCCCATTACCTTAACAAGACCTACCCCGTTTGGAGAACCCTTCGCTTCCGCGTGGGCACCGGTGATTGCTTCCACCGCGCGGGAAAATGCCGTTTCAAATCCAAAGCTTTTATCGAGAAATTGCATATCGTTATCGATCGTCTTGGGAATTCCAATGACCGATATCTTGGCACCTCGCCGTTTCGCTTCATCGTGAATGGCCTGTGCCGCACGCTGGCTGCCATCTCCACCAAGTACAAAAAGCATTCCGACTTTTTTGTTTTGAAGCCAGTCCACAATTCGGCCTTCATCCTGCCGTCCACGCGACGAGGAAAGAATGGTGCCGCCGAAGTGGTGGATATTCGCGACAGTCTCCGGATTCAGATCCATGGGCTCGTATCCATATTCCGGGATGAAACCGCGACATCCATATTGGATCCCATAGATGCGGCGCACGCCATACCGGTAGTGAGCTTCGAATACGAGTGCGCGAATGACATTATTCAGTCCGGGGCAAAGGCCGCCGCACGTTACAATGGCGACGCCGGTAATTTCCGGGTCAAAAAATATGCGCGATCTCGGGCCAGCCACCTCCACGGAGGGAATTTCCTGCCCGCTTTCCACGAGGCTCCGGAGGTGGTTGATATTATCCTCAACGATTACCCGCTCCCGCTCTGTGATAAAGCGATAGGGACTTCCCTGTCGGCGCGAAAAGCGATGCAGGGGCGAGTCAAAATTACACGGTCCCAATGTTTCCACCTGCAGATCTGATACGTCAATTTCCGGAGCACTCATTATTTTACCAATTTAAGCTTGTTTGGTAATGATCCATTACAAGGATCATTACGGTTTGTTAAAAAACTCCTTAAAAGCGGGATCAAGCTGAAACTCCCGGAATGAGGAATCGTATATCAATATCGAAAATAACTCCGGAGGAAAAACCGTTTTAGCTTCGCGTGCTGCAAGAACGGCCTCCTGCGACTTGCCCTGGTAAAGATAAACAAGCGCCTGAAGCAACTGCTGATCACCATTGGCACCTCCTTTTACCAGATCAGGAGGGACATTTCCCGCTCCAATGGCAGCACGCTGTGCCTGAATTGCCGCCAGCTTGGCTTTTACATGCAGCACGAGCACACTGTCCAACGGGTCAACACGGTCCGCAGCCTTCATAATAAGTTCACTTCCGTGGGAGAAGTTACCTGCCTCACGTTCAATCTCTCCCCAGAAATAAAGCGAATAGGGATTCGAGGGATTCATCTCATAGGACGACTCCAGTTGCTCCGCTGCCATCTTATCCGCGGAAGTCATTGCGATGGTGTGCTGTCGCCATTGGGTCAGGCCGAGAATCATTTCGCAAAGTTCGGGGCGATTATTCTTCGCGATTCCCTGATTCGCATAAAGGCGAGCGCTGTCATAATCCTTCAATTTAAAAGCCGTCTCCGCCAATTGAAAATCAATGCCCGGCATGTCCGGATCCACGGCGGCAATCTTCTTTAAAAGAACAAGTCCGGCCTGCATATCGCCCTTCGACTTGGCTTTATAGAATTCATCGAAATCATTTCTGACTTCGGGTGAAGATTTATAAATAACAGGTGCCGTCGGTTCTGCCGTCTGATATTTGCCGAGAAAAAACCCGCCGATTCCAACCCCAAGAAAAGCGATAATGCCAAGAAGCCAGGTGAAAAACCGTTTACGATATTCGTTGCGATTCCGATCACTAGCCATGGTAAAACT
>JBDSIH010000123.1:0-4162 GCA_039918055.1 Chthoniobacterales bacterium | reverse complement strand
CATGTCGTTATAGTCCGATTAGATCTGCCACTTTTTGGTAAGTGGTGGTTTCCTCCGACTTCGCAGCCGCCCAGCGCTCTGCACTCCAGATTTCAAAACGGCTTTTACTGCCGATAATCACCACATTATCCTTCAGCCCTGTCCGGCTGCAGTGATCGACGGGCAGCAGAATGCGGCCCTGTTTGTCAGCGGTAACAATTTGCGAGTTTCCGTAAAATTGACGAATAAAAGGGCGACGCTCCGCAGCTGGAATGCCCTGTTCGATGAGGCTGTTCTCTACATTGGCGAACTCTCCGGGTGGCATCAGTATCAGGAAATGATCACGAGGATTCACGACACTGTAGAACTCCTCTTCTTCCTCCGCTAACCAGCGGGACGGAATAGTGACGCGATTTTTCGCATCGATTGAGCGCTCAAAAGTGCCCGAGTAGATCGTGTTCGATGTAGTTCCCGGAGGCATAGGCGTATAGGATTTTTCAACCACTTTAATCCACAACGTGCCACTTTTACCCACTTTATGCTCTGACGGTCAACTATATTTGAAGAAATCGGAAAACTTTTTGACCCAGGTTAAATACATTGAGTTCGAGGGGTTGTGTAGTGGGCAAACTACACCCCAAAGGGTTGTGACTTTTTAAAATAAATGACACGTAAGTACAAAAAACAACCGGCACACAAAAAAGGGGTGCCGGTTGTGGGAAATGGGACAAAACAGGGATTAGCCCGGAATGTTTTTCAACATTTCTGTATTTGTCGGATATTTTTTCAAAAAGAAGAGAAGTCGTTCGATGGCCTCAATGGGCTTATGCCCGGCAAGACCACGGCGGATAATATTGATTTTATGCAAATCCTCCTCGGGAAGGAGGAGCTCCTCGCGGCGTGTGCCAGAGAGGAAGATATCCACGGCGGGGTAAATGCGCTGATCGCTGATCTTACGGTCGAGGACGAGTTCCATGTTACCTGTGCCTTTGAATTCCTGGAAAATGAGGTCATCCATACGGCTTCCCGTTTCGATCAGGGCTGTGGCCATGATTGTGAGGGAACCGGCTTCTTCGGTATTACGCGCTGCGGCGAAAATCTTACGGGGGATTTCCAGCGCGCGGGCGTCCATACCACCACTCATGGTGCGGCCACCGCCACCCTGGGAGTTATTAAAGGCACGACCGATACGAGTAAGGGAATCCATGAGCATAAAGACGTCTTTACCCATTTCGACGAGACGCTTGGCGCGTTCCATCGCAAGCTGGGCAATGCGGGTGTGGCTCTTGAGATCACTGTCGTTTGAGCTGGCCATCAATTCGGCATTCGGCACAGTGCGCCGAATTTCGGTAACTTCTTCCGGACGCTCGTCCACGAGGAGAATGAGCAATTTCATCTCGGGGTAATTTTTCACCACGGCATCCGCGATGTGCTGCAAAAGAGTGGTTTTTCCCGTGCGGGGAGGAGCGACGATCAAACCGCGCTGGCCTTTGCCAATAGGAGTCATCAAATCGATAACGCGCGTGGTGTAGCGATCAGGAGTCGTTTCCATGCGGATCCGCTTGTTGGGGTTGATAGTGGTCAGCTCCTCAAAGAGGGGGACATTGCTAAATTTGGAAGGGTCTTCTCCTTCGATTTCCGTGAGCTTATAAAGCTGTAATCCACGATTTCCTCGACGGCTTTCACCGCGGATATACATACCGTCCCGCAGGTTGTGCTTGCGGACGACTTCAGGTGTTACAAAAACGTCCTGTTGAGACTGGGCGTAATTGCGTTTTGCTTCGCGAAGGAAGCCAAAACCTTTACCGGAAACTTCGATAACGCCTTCCGAAAACGTTGGTGGCGCTGGCGGTTCCGCTGGAGCCTGGGGCGTTGCATCTGCGGGAGGTCTATTTGCAGATTGCTCCGTGGAAGTTTCCCTCACGGGAGATTCACCGGCCTGCTGAGAGGCTTCAGGTGACGCGCTGGCGTCGGTATCACTGTTTTTTCGGTTTTCCGAATTAGGATTCTTATTGTTATTTTTGCGGGGGCCTCGGCGTCCGGCAGGGCCGCGTTGAGGACGGGGACGTCCAGATGAGCGTGGAGCCGAGGTTTCAACCGGGGTATCCGTGGAAATTTTTTCGTTTTCTTCAGTCATGATAAAAAAATGGTAGAGATGGGAGATCGTCCGTCAGTGGTGTTCAACGCGGCTTAGGATTTCTTCCGGGATATCGAAATTGGAATAAACATTTAAAACGTCGTCACAATCCTCGAGGGCGTCGTGAAGACGAAGGACCTGGGTGGCCACTCCCGGGTCGGAGAGGGTTACCGAAGTCTGCGGTAAAAAAATAAGGGTCTGAGCTTCCACGGGGATATCTGCACTACGGATCGCTTCCACGATGGCGTAGAGCTTGTCGGGAGGAGTCAGAATGATGAAATGGTCATCCTCGGTAGTGAGTTCCTCTCCTCCGGCATCGAGAATGATTTCAAGCAATCGGTCTTCCAAAACAGCCTGAGCAGGAACTGCCACACGGCCTTTTCGGTGAAACATATAGGAAACGCTTCCCGACGCGGCGAGATTCCCGTTATTCTTTGTAAATAGCAAGCGTATATCCGCAGCGGTGCGGTTTTTATTGTCGGTAGCGGTCTCCACGATCATCGCCACTCCCTGGGGGCCGTAGCCTTCATAAACGATTTCTTCCAGAGCGGCGCTTCCTTCTTCGCTTGATCCCCGCTTAATAGCCCGGTCTATATTGTCATTCGGCATATTCTGGCTTCTTGCCGCATGGATGGCTCCGCGAAGCCGGGGGTTAAATCCGGGATCTTCTCCTCCCAGCCTCACCGCCACAGAGATTTCCTTGGCTAATTTAGAGAAAAGCTTCCCACGACGCACATCGAGCGCGCCTTTGGATCGCTTAATCTTAGACCATTTACTGTGGCCTGACATGGGTAATCAATTGTTGAACGACCTTGTTTGTGGCTGCCTGCGTATTCCTTAAGCGGAACGACGGAGAGGGAACCTCTGCTGCGGTCGGGAGTGTCTTTGTAAAAAGACGGGTTGGTTGAAGTCTGATCGGTATAAGGCAGGAATGGTTCCTTGCCGTAGAGATCGTTTCTGAATCACCAACAAACGTCCTCTATACCGCCCTGTCAAATAAAAATCCGTGTTTTACGGTTTGAAGGAATTCCTTTCGGACTTACTCGACAAGATGGAAAAAAGAACTACTATCTTCCTGATTGTCTCAGGGTTTGAGGCACTTATGCCGAAATGCAAGTCACTGAAGTTGTTTTAGCCGAATTTTAAACGATGTCATCGTCGCCAAGAGACCTCTATGCCAAATGCCGAGCTTACTCGGATGCCGATATAGCCCGAGCTCAGGGATTCTATCCCTACTTCCGCTGTATTGAAGAAACGCATGGCAATTACGTGACCTGCGAAGGTCAGCCGAAATTGATGATCGGTTCCAATAACTACCTGGGCCTCGCTCAGGATCCCCGCGTGGTGGAAGCGGCCTGCAATGCCGTCCGCAAATATGGCGCTGGTTGCACGGGTTCCCGGCTACTCAATGGTACTTTCAAGCTGCATGAAGAGCTGGAAGAAGCATTAAAGGTATTTCTTGATCAGGAAGACGTGGTTCTTTTCTCCACGGGATTTTTTGCAAATCAGGGCGCACTCTCTGCGCTGACCGAAGAAGGGGATGTCATCCTCTGCGACCGGGAAAATCATGCCAGCATTATTGATGGCTGCCAGATGTCTCCGGCGAAAATGGTTCCGTTTCGTCACAATTCCGAAGAATCGCTCCGTAATAGACTCAATCGTATTTCCCCCGAGGCGGGTCGCCTTATCGTGGTGGATGGTGTTTTCAGCATGTCTGGCGATATCGCCATTCTTCCTAGCATTATCGAGGCGGCGAAGGAATTTCAGGCGCGCACTTATGTGGACGAAGCGCATTCATTGGGTGTCATGGGTCCCGGTGGTCGCGGCGTGGCGCATCATTACGGTTTGCACAAGGAAGTGGATGTTATCATGGGAACTTTTTCGAAGTCCCTGGGTTCCATGGGCGGATTCATCGCGGGCGCACGTCCGATGGTGGAGTATCTCCGCCATAAGGCGCGTTGCTTCATCTTTACCGCATCGCTCGCTCCGGCTGTTGCAGGCGGCGTATTGAAAGCCCTGGAAATCATGCAGCAGGAACCCGAGCGC
>JBDSIH010000122.1:0-4743 GCA_039918055.1 Chthoniobacterales bacterium | reverse complement strand
AAGCCCGCAAAAGGAGAGAATCCGTTACGGGATTCTACTTCGTTTTTTTGGCAGGCAGGAACTGAGCTGCGCTCTTATCCGTTGCCTGAGGATGCTCGCCCTGAATCTGGGCTTTTTCGTTTGCAGCCTGCTTTGCGCTCTCTTCGTGAGAAGGAGTCGGTTCATGCCGTTCGCAGGCATTGTAGGCGAAGCAAATACCAGTAAGGGCAGTGATAAATAGAAACTTACGAATCATGGTAAAAGAAAGGTGAAATTATTCTACGATGTTTAGCGTAACCTTCAGGCCTTGTTTTTCAGCAGAGGCCTGGAGCAGGTTTCGGATGACATGGATGGTATGGCCACCCTTGCCGATGATTTTGCCAAGATCGCTTTTGCGCATCTCTACGCGAAAGGCGATCCGGTTGTCCGCATCAGTCCGCGATACAACCACCTCGTCAGGAAACTCGACGAGCTGGGTGATCACGTACTTCAGGAACTCTTCCATGCCCGCCGTTATCAGGATACGGGCTCGGCCTCTGCCTTTTTAGCGATTTTACGCGCCTTCTTGATAATGCTGTTTACGGTTTCGGAAGGGCGTGCGCCGTTGCTGACCCAATAGTCAACACGATCAAGATTGATCTTGAAGTTGTCGCCTTTTTTCTTGGGGTCATAGGTGCCGATTAATTCAATAAATCGGCCATCCCGTGGGCTACGCTGGTCGGCGATTGCAATCCGGTAAAATGGACTGTTTTTCGTTCCTTCACGTCGAAGTCTGATCGCTACTGCCATGGTATTTCGTGGGCTTGCGCCCGGTTCTTTCTAATTCAATCCTGGAATTCCGGCTCTGCGGGCTTGAGCCATTAGTTTCTTCATGTTGCCCGCACCTTTCATCATCTTCCGCATTTGGTTAAACCGCTGCAAAAGACTATTTACCTCTGTGACACTGGTGCCACTTCCGCGTGCGACCCGCTGGCGGCGGCGCGCATTCAGAACATCTGGACGCGCCCGCTCCTGCGGCGTCATCGAAAGCACTATGGCTTCGATCCGCTTTAGTTGCCCCTCGTCAATAGAGGAATTTTTTAGATTAGCCATGCCGGGCATCATGCCAAGCAGATTTTCCAAAGGACCCATCTTTTTAAGCATTCGGAACTGGGTAAGGAAGTCCTCAAGATCAAAGGTGGCGGTCCGCATTTTCCGCTCCATCCGGGCTGCTTCCTCTTCATCAATGACTTCTGCGGCCTTTTCGACCAGGCTGATGACGTCGCCCATGCCCAGGATTCGCCCCGCAAGGCGATCCGGGTAAAATACTTCGAAATTCTCCAGTTTTTCACCTGTTCCCGCGAATTTGATGGGTTGGCGGGTCACTTCGCGCATGGAAAGCGCCGCGCCGCCACGGGCATCGCCATCGAGTTTGGTAAGGATAATGCCGGTCAGCCCGAGTGTTTCATGGAATCGGGTGGCCACATTGACGGCCTGCTGGCCGGTCGCGGAATCGCAGACGAGAAGAACTTCGGTGGGGTTCACCAGTTCTTTCATTTTGCGCAATTCTTCAAGCAGTGGTCCGTCCACTTCCTGACGGCCTGCGGTATCGAAAATCTGCACGTTGCCGTTTTGCTCTCCGCACCACTGCAGTGCGGCGCGTGTGGTTTTCAGCACATCGGTCTCGCCAGTTGTCGGTGTATAGACGGGCAGATCGATCTGGCGTCCCAGCGTGGCGAGCTGTTCGATTGCTGCGGGGCGGTAAAGATCGCACGCGATGAGGAGAGGGGATTTTCCCTGGGATTTCAGGAGCCGGGCGAGCTTGGCGGAGGTCGTGGTTTTACCAGCGCCGTTTAAGCCGACGATGAGGATGCGGGCATTTCCGTCGAGATTCAGCGGAGCGCTGTCGCCGCCGAGAAGGGTGACGAGCTCGTCGTGAAAAATTTTGATGATCTGCTGCCCGGGCGTAATGCTGCGCAGCACGTCTTCACCGAGAGACTTTTCTTTTACGCGGGCAATGAAATCCTTCGCGACCTGAAAGTGCACATCCGCATCCAGCAATGCGAGGCGCACTTCACGCAGGGCGTCGGTAATATTGGCCTCACTGATCCTGCCCTGACCGCGCAGATCTTTAAATACATCCTGAAGTTTATCGGAAAGTCGCGAAAACATGAGCCTTCTTCATCCGCGCTCTCAGCTTATCTGTCAATCCTCATGAAACCTTCATCGTGAAATCGTGATTTTTCACGATCTCTGGCAGGTGGTAAATATCAGTCAGAATTTACGGAAATATGTCGTTTGTAAGGGCTTGTGACAAAAAGAACTAAGTTGTTCAATATGTTCATTAAAATATAGTTATGACTTATCTTCACCTTGGAGATGAACGACCTTGGTATGCGCAATGTCTTATCTACCAAGCTTATGTTTCAGAATACCTCAACGCACAGGCCCTTACGGGCACCACGCATCTTTCATCATATTGCCCTTTTCGGGCTGTTTCTCTTTCTTGCGAATATCGTCAGTTTCGCCGGAGTATCCCTCACGGTTACTAATGACTGGGGATCTGGCTTCCAGACCAGCGTTGATGTGACCAACACCACCGGTAAGGCGCTCAATGCCTGGCAAGTCGAATTCGATATGCCAAACCAGATCACCAGTATCTGGAATGCGGTGATCGTCAGCCATGTGGGAAATCACTACGTGATTAGCGGTGCGGCGTGGAATGCTTCGCTCGCCATTAATGCCACGACGAATTGGGGCTTCGTAGCCCAGCCGGGTGGTTTCACAGCGAAGCCTGTTTTTTCGTTACATGATAAGGGGGTTACTCCGACGCCGACGCCCGCGCCGACCACGACACCAAAGCCTACGGCAACTCCGACTCCAACGGCGACGCCGAAACCTACCGCGACGCCTACGCCTAAACCCACGGCAACTCCGACTGCTACTCCAAAGCCAACGTCTACCCCTGCTCCTACTGCGACACCGAAGCCTACAGCGACTTCAACGCCGACCGCCACTCCTGCTCCGTCGCCAACTGCCACCCCAAGTCCTACGGCAACGCCGAGCCCCAGCGCTACGCCCACTCCAAGCGCGACTCCCGTCGCAGCAGGTGTTCCCGGAAAACCCACCCTCGCGATTTATCAGAATTGGACCACATCAGGTGGTTACGATCTCCAGTGGAATAAATGGAGCGGCAATGACGGCTCGTCATGGCGTGTTCTTGAAGATGGTAAGGAAATTTACCGCACGACGGTCGCCGCAGCAGGTGGTGGCCAGCAGACGGGCACCTATCACGTAGGAAATCACGACTACGGAGTCTACACTTACGTGGTTGGGCTGATTAATTCCGCGGGAGAAACCTTCAGTGATGCGAAGACCTACGTGGCCGGAGGTGCGAGCGGATTAAAAATCGATCCTATTGATTCAGACAAGCAGGCGCGCCAGATCACAATCGACCTGAACAAGGATACCGATATCCAGGTCACGCGCCCTGCGGGAACATCCGGCGGCAGTCTGGCCCTTGCGCTCTCTACAAATAACTCCACGGTCTTTACCTTCCAGGATCTGGGTAATGGAAAAATCCGTTTGCATGGCACCCAGCCCGGTCGTGCTTCCCTGCAGGTTAAGGATGCCGCGGACAGTGACGTGCGCTACCTCGGTGTGCGTGTGCGCAATTCCGATGGTACGCTGCCCGGATTGCCTTCCTATATCGGCATTGGTTCCGTAAGTGAAGACACGCCGAGTGATCTCGCGTTCTGGCGCGCCTTTGCGAAGGACGATACCAACAAGCGCATGGACGCCCGTTATATCTACCTGAATGGCGGACCTAAAAACCAAAATGAAGGCTGGCGCACCTGGTCGGATCAGGATGGCTCCCGCGTCATCTCCTACATGCGCGAAAGCCTCAAACTGGGTATGATTCCCATGTTCGTCTGGTATAACATTCCTGACGGCGGCGAAAGCTACTCCACGGATACTCAGCATATTGCGGATCCTGTCTATATGCAGGGCTACTTTCAGGATTTGAAATTCGCCCTCGACCTGATGCGCACGGAAGCGCCGGATGAAATGGTCGGCATCGTGCTGGAACCCGACTTCCTCGGCTACATGGCGCAGAATAATCAGAATGAGAATTACGCTGCCCGCACGGATGGCGTCTATGCCGCAGGCGTGCTGACGCATGGTGTGGACCCAGAATTCCCGAATACCGTTCGGGGTCTTGTTGAAGCCATTAACTACACGATCAAAAAATACCTGCCCAATGCGTGGTTTGGCTGGCAGTTCAATCTCTGGGCATCACCTCCGGGGGGATATACCACACCGATTGGTGGCAAAGGCATTATCCGTCTGACCGATACGCAGGGCAAAACCCGCGCGGATATCAGCAAGGAAGCCGATGCAATCAGTCAATACTACATCCGCGCCGGTGTGCTGACGCACGGGGCGGGGTTTGTCTCGGTGGATAAATACGGTCTGGATGCAGGGGCTGAAGGGAAGTCTGCCGATCCTGCAACATCCACGTGGTTCTGGAATGCGGTTCACTGGTCGAACTACCTGGCCTTCTGCAAATCCATGCACACGCAAACGAACCTGCCCGTCGTACTGTGGCAGATTCCTGTCGGCCGCATCAACTCCACGAAGGAAGCCAATCCTTATAATAACGGAATCTTCCCCGACATGGTAAATACGGCCCAGCATTACGAAGACTCGGCACCGGTTTATTTCTATGGAGATTCCTTCATGGTCGGTGGCACACGGTTGAATTACTTTTCGGAATACGACAGT
>JBDSIH010000121.1:0-5465 GCA_039918055.1 Chthoniobacterales bacterium | reverse complement strand
GGTAGCGAGCTCGTTTACATGGAAGGCTGCACGGCGCCGAAATTTGATACCGCTACGCTGCACAGCGCCGTCGTTGAGCTTGTCGCGCTTAAGGGCGCGAAGATCCAGTACATCACGGTCCAGAACTGGAGCTCGAATGTTTTCAATCTCGTCACCAAGCGCGGACTTGCGCACGAAGACGCGGAGATTAAGTGGATCGATTGTAATATCGGATCGCGTCTTACGATGAAATATCCCGGCGTTGTCATGAAGGGCAAGCGCGCACGTGGAGAAGTCATCAGCATCGCGCTCGCAGGCGATGGCCAGCACCAGGATACCGGTGCGAAGATGGTTCACGCCGCCGATGATACGACGAGCAACATCGTTTCCAAAAGCATCAGCCTAGGAACCGGCCGCGCGACCTATCGTGGATTGGTTCACGTGCCAAAACATCTTAAAGGCTGCAAAAACAATACGGAGTGCGATGCGCTTCTTATTAATTCTTCGAGCCGCACGGATACCTACCCCGCTATTACGGTGCGTGGCACCGGCAATGCCGTGCAGCACGAAGCGAGCGTGAGTCAGATCAGTGAAGAGCAGATCTTCTACATGCAGCAGCGTGGCTTGAGCAAAGCGCAGGCAATGAGCCTTGCCGTAAACGGATTTGTAAATGACCTCGTGGCGCAATTTCCCATGGAATACAGCGTGGAACTAAAACGTCTGATCGACATGGAGATGGAAGGCTCAGTCGGTTAATCCACAAAACGAATTTGGTATGAGTAAAGCATTGATGGAAGCCCCCGTAGTAAGCACATCTGAAAATCCCGGCAGCGGAATCGCGGAAGAGTACACCCTATCCGCATCCTGGCCGGAGTGGTTTCAGAAGGAGCAGCACAGCGCATGGGAGGAATTCCAATCTCTTCCATGGCCCACACGTACGGATGAGACGTGGCGCTTTTCCAATACGAAAATGGTGAAGCTCGATGGTTTCATCTCTGCGGCTCCGATTGATGATGCAGCAACCTGCATCGAAAAATCAAACAGCGGATTGGATTTTGCTGCGCGTTTTATTTTCATTAATAACCGACTTGTGCAGCAAGACCGCCCTGCGCTGCCGGAAGGGGTTGTCGTTGAGCCGCTATCCGTCGCCGCCGAAAAGCATCCGGATCTATTTCAAAAATATTTCATGAAGCAGGCCGTTCATCTCGGCTCGCGTAAATTCGCCGCGCTCCATAAGGCGCATCTTCTCGGTGGAATGCTGGTTCACGTACCGAATGATGTCGTTCTCGATAAACCGATTGAAATTTACCATTGGGTAGCCGGCGAGAATGCCGCAATTTTCCCACACACACTCGTCGTGCTGGGCAGAAACAGCCGCGCTATAGTGATGGACCATTATTACAGTGCCGATGGCGCACGGGCCTTTGCCGCCGGGGTGAATGACCTTCACCTTCAGGAAGGCGCGGACCTTACGTATCTTGCAGTGCAGGAATGGAGCGATTCCTCCCTCGGCATTCATTTGAATTCCACGATCGTGGAAAGAAATGCCACTGCGCGGGCTTTGCAGGTAAATCTTGGCGGACGTTTCGTGCGCACGGAAAGCCTCAGCCGAATGGTTGGAGATGGCGCCCGCAGCGATATGTTATCCATCTCGCCCGTTTCCGGTGAGCAGGAGCTCGATCAACGCACGCTGCAGGATCATGCGCATCCGAATACCGCGAGCGATCTGCTTTACCAGAATTCGCTCGATGACAAATCACGCACTGTTTTCTCCGGTCTTATCCGTGTGGAGCCGCACGCGCACCGTACGGATGCCTACCAGAAAGTCCGTAACCTGCTGCTTAGCGATGAGGCGGAAGCAAACTCAATGCCCGGGCTGGAAATCAATGCGGATGATGTCCGCTGCACGCACGGCGCGACTTCAGGGCAGGTGAATGAAAACGAACTTTTCTACATGCAGGCTCGCGGAATTAGCCCGAAAGATGCAAAGCGACTGATCGTCGCTGGGTTCCTCTGCTGTGTTCTCGAGAGACTGCCGCAGCAAAATCTTCGCGACTACCTGGCCGCGAAGATTCAGACAAAGCTGGGCGTGGCGTAATGCACAGCGCGGGGTGCGCGCTGTTGGCGATTACTTCTTTTTGCGCGGCTTCTTCGATTCTTCGTGAAGCTGGCGCTCGGCTTCCACCCAATTATGGTGGGAATCATTATGATGACCGTCGCGTTCGCGTTGTTCACCAAGGAAGTAGGCACGGAGTGCAATGGCTTCGCTGCCGATCTGGATCAGAGCCTGTTCAAAAATGCCGACTTCCGGAGAAACTGGCGTTTTTTTAGGCCGCACCAGCTTTTCGGTGCTTTTTACGGAAGAGGTCGACTTCTTGGCGTCCTTCTTTTTCTTTTTGTCCGAAACTGCGTTCTGAATGGTATCGTCCTTTTTATCCTTTTTCTTGGCCATGGTGTGTTTTGCTTGCCCCAAGCATTTAACGGGGGAGTGCCGGTTTGCAAAAGAAATCTTCAAAAATTTTCGATACCGATTATATTCCGCGGATATGGCGTCATTTTTAATCCGGTGGGCGGTGACAACGATAGCGGTTTACTGTGCTACCCTGGTCATGCCCGGGCGTATTCATTACGACACGACTGGCGCATTGATCGGCGCATCTCTTTTGCTTGGAATCATTAATGCCCTAATCCGGCCCTTTCTGCTGATTCTCAGTATTCCCTTCATTTTGGTGACCATGGGATTGTTCATTGTGGTGATTAATGCCCTTCTGCTCATGTTTGTTTCCTCGGTCGTTTCCTCCTTCCATGTAAATGGATTCTGGAGTGCGGTCTGGGGCTCCATCGTCATCAGCATCGTCAGCTGGGCTTTCAGCGCTTTCTTCCGGGGCAGCGATGGAAAGATTTACCCACTCACGCATCACTCCTCGATCAAGCAGGCCCGAGGCCGCACCTTAAACTAAGATGACCTATTGCCTGAGCCTTCTGTGCAACGAGGGAATCGTTTTTCTTTCCGATTCGCGCACCAGCGCGGGGCTGGATAATATCACCATACACCCGAAGATGCGTGTCTTTGAGCGTCCGGGTGAGCGCGTGATCTGCCTCATGAGTTCGGGCAATCTTTCGCTGACACAATCCATTCTCTCGCTGATGGAAGAAGACGTGGCCCGCGCCACTGTCGAAAAAGGCATCTCACATTTTCTGAATCAGGTAAACTTGTACGAAACCGTGCGTTACATCGGAAACAAAGTGCGCGAGGTACGCAAACTCGATGTCGAAGTGCTTCGCGGCGCAGGAGTTGATTATAATATTAACTTCATCATCGGCGGACAGATCGGCGACCAGCCGCCACAGATTTACCGTATCTACTCCGAGGGAAATTCCATCCACGCAAGCAAGGAATCGCCCTTCCTGCAAATCGGGGAATTGAAATACGGAAAGCCCATTCTTGACCGGGGATTTACGTACGAAACGCCTCTGAATGAAGCGATGAAGATCGGATTGCTTTCTCTTGATTCCACGATGAAAAGTAACCTTTCCGTGGGCACGCCTTTTGACATTTTTTCCTATCGCGCCGGAAGCCTGAAAGCAGAACACCGGGCGCGGCTGAATGACACAAATCCTTACCTGGCGAAGGTTCGCGAGGAGTGGCAAAAAGGCCTGGTCAAGCTGGTGCACGATATTCCAGAGCTTGATTTTACCACTAACGGCGTGGGATGAAGGATTTTTTCAGGAAAGGCTCTCTCCGCGTCAAGATTTGCGGGATCACCAATCCTGAAGACGCGCAGGCAGCCATCGATGCCGGGGCCGACGCGCTCGGGTTCAATCTTTTCCCCGGCTCCAAACGTCACCTCGCCCTTGCGGATCTTGAGAAATGGATCGCGCATATTCCCGATTCTGTGACGCGCGTGGCGGTAGTCGTCAATACAACAGCGGAAGAGCTTCGCCTCCTTCGTGAAAAAGCAATTTTCGATGCCATCCAGTTTCACGGCGATGAATCGCCAGAGTTTACCACGCAGGAAGGCGGTCCGCTCTGGATTCGCGCCGTGCGGGTGGATATTTCCTCCGCACTGGATCGTGCCCTGGAATACACGACGCCGCATCTGCTCTTTGATGGCTTTAGCGCGCATGAATACGGCGGTACGGGGGTTGTGCCGAACTGGACCGCTATTGCCGCATTCCGCGCAGCACAACCGGAGCGCCAGACGATTCTTGCAGGCGGATTGACGCCGGAAAATGTCGCCGAGGCTGTGGGCCTGGTCGCGCCTCATGCCGTGGATGTCGCCAGCGGCGTCGAATCCTCTCCAGGAAAGAAAGATTTAGACAAAGTTGTACGATTTATTCGGGAAGCAAAGAGCTCAAAATCCTAGCGGGACTTGTCAGGCCTGCCTTCATCCGCTTTAATCCGCCGGATTATGGGTGACAAAAATTTTAAAATCGCCGTTCTCGCGGGGGATGGCATCGGACCGGAAGTCATGGCGCAGGCGCTTCAGCTTCTGGAAAAAGTCTCTAAGAAATTTTCCATCGGGTTTGAATTTACCGAAAAGCGGGTCGGAGGCATCGCCATTGATCACGACGGCAAAGCACTTCCTGAAGATACGCTGAAAGCGTGTGAAAAAGCAGATGCCATTCTTTTCGGTTCCGTGGGCGGTCCCAAGTGGGAAAACATTCCTCCAAATGAGCAGCCCGAGCGTGCGGCATTGCTTCCATTGCGCAAACATTTCGGTCTTTTTGCAAATCTTCGTCCCGCAGTTTGTCTGCCGGAGCTGACGCATCCCTCACCCATTAAAGAATCCATTATCGATGGTGGATTCGATGTGCTTTGCGTTCGTGAATTGACGGGAGGCCTTTACTTCGGCGAACCGAAACTTCTCAAGGAAGAAAATGGCGAAATGGTAGCAGTCGATACCATGATTTACAAGGAGAGCGAGATTCGACGCATTGCAAAAATCGCCTTCGAAGCTGCGCGCAATCGCAAGTCCAGATTGACTTCCATTGATAAGGCAAACGTATTACAGAACGGCATTCTGTGGCGTCGTGTCGTCACCGAAGTGAGCAAGGAATACCCCGACGTGACGCTCAATCATATGTATGTCGATAATGCCGCGATGCAGCTGGTGAAAAATCCCAAAGCGTTCGATGTCGTTCTCGCGGAAAATTTGTTCGGCGATATTTTGAGCGATGAAATGGCGATGCTCACCGGATCACTCGGCATGTTGCCAAGCGCGAGCCTTGGAGAAAGCAAGGGCGCAGCGCAGCGTTTCGGAATGTTTGAACCCAGCGGCGGAACGGCTCCCGATATCGCCGGCAAGGGAATTGCCAATCCGATTGCGCAGATTCTTTCATCCGCATTGCTGCTTCGCTATTCCTGCGGCCAGGAAGAGGCGGCGGTGGCGATTGAGAATGCCGTTCGTTCGGTTATTCGCGAGGGTTACCGGACTGGAGATATCTGGACCGAAGGGCACCGAAAGGTTTCCACCCAGGAAATG
>JBDSIH010000120.1:0-12296 GCA_039918055.1 Chthoniobacterales bacterium | reverse complement strand
TGACGCTCCTCTTCCCGATCTTCCTCCGCCGAATTTGAATATTGCACCTGAAGATACGCCGGATACAGCTCCTGAAACACAATCCCCTCCTGTAAAACCTGGATTCCGCTACTAACGTTTCTTCCTGTAATTTTTTCAATAAAAAAGCCGCCTAATTTCTTCGGCGGCTTTTTTGTTTAAAGGATATTACTTTTTCAAATCTGCCGGATTACGCACACCGATAACACCGTCTGCGATTCTGGCTCCTGCATTTCCTACAGGCTGGCTGCCATCATCCAGCTTGATATGCACGATGACGCCGCGACCAATGATCGCATTCTTTGCGGCTCCGGTAAGCGTGATATTGTCCACAACCAGATTTAAATCCGCAACACCCTGTGCATTTGCTTCGAGGTTTCCGAAGTCGCCCGCATGGCGCGTTGTCTGCGCAGGCAAGGCATGATCGTGCTGTTCGGGGTTAAAATGTCCCCCGGTGCTCATCCCGTCTTTCAGCGTAAGGTCGCCGAATTCGTGAATATGGATTCCGTGTTTGGAACTTGGTTCGAGGTCGATCACATGTGCGGTGACATCGACTTTGCCGTTACCGAGATCTTTAAAAATTATCGTGCCCGAGGCCTTGTTACCGGTCGTGGGCTGAAGTACGGCGATTAATTCCTTAACATCGTCCGCGCGAAGAGAGGCGGTGCTGAGACAAAATGCCGAGAGGGCTCCGACAATGAAGATTTTTTTCAGGATAGGCGTTTTCATTGTTCTATTTTCGCAGTGATTTCCCGTGTATGCAACCGCGGCATTCGTTTTTTCATCGTTGCGGGCAGATTATTTCATCCTATGATTTTCGGCATGCTGAAAGTTTACACCTACGCAAAGTGCTCGACCTGCCGAAAGGCTGTCAAATTTCTGCAATCCCGTAAAATTGCGTTTCGAGAATTACCGATCCGCGAAACACCACCGGCATTGCAGGAACTAAAAGTGATGTTGGGTGCGTATGACGGTCAGCTTCGTAAACTTTTCAATACTTCCGGCAATGATTATAAGGCGCTGGGTCTCAGCGTGAAGCTGGCTGAAATGAAAGAATCGGAAGCCCTGAAACTTCTCGCGGGCAATGGAAACCTCGTCAAACGCCCCTTCGTCATCGGAGATAAGGCGAATCTCGTGGGTTTTGATGAAGATGTCTGGCGCGCCGCACTATAAGAGCGACCCTAATCCTGCATTTTCATCAGCGCTTCATCCGTCGCGAGGAATTTCTGCCACTTCTCCCGGTAATCCGGATCATAGCGCTGATCCTGAAACTCCAGCATCTGCTGCCGATGGGCGATGAGTTGCTTTACGCGCGGAAAAATTTCCTCATACGCTTCCCGTAATGCCCGAAGCGCACCCGCATCGCGATCCCACAGGATAGAGTAGGAATCCATAAATTCGTGGGCATACGTCATGTCCGCGCGATCATTGGGCATCCAGAGTTCGGCGGGAGGAAGCGCCTGCTCGAGCAGCAGAGGTGGAATATAAATGTTTTTGAGAATCCCTTCCTTGTAGCGTAATTTCGCCGCGGCTTCCTCATCGGCAAGACTCAGCGCAAGGCCCCAGCCGAAAAGGAAGGACGGTTCCTGATAGTCGCGGGGATAAACCTCCACGTAGCGGCTGAAAAATGTCTGCGCCTTTTCCATTTCATCCCCAAGAAGGTAAAGCAGCGGAAGAAAAAATCGCGCGCCCTGGTTATCGATCGGATTCAATTCCAGCAGTATTTCGCATTCCAGAGAGGCCTCGGAATATTTTCCATACTGCCAGAGCACCATGGTACGGCCGAGGCGGGAGCGGAGATAGGCGCGACTGGATTCCTCGGCCCATACGCAGGTTCCGCTACGACCCAGCCGCTGGTTTTCGCGTGTAATAACGTCGTCGTAATCCCGCAAGGCATTGCTCCAGTTGCTTTGCTGAAATTCTATATCGCCCAGCTCCACGCGGGCGCGCACGCAGTCGGGATCCAGTTCAAGCGCCTTCCGGAAAAGCGCCGTGCGTTTATCGGAGGAACGGGTGCGATGGGCGGTAGCGGTAAGCCCCGCTGCAATCTGGCGCGGAGATTGCGCTACGGATTTACGATCGCGCCGAAGGCTTTCCGCAAGGTTGCGCGCAAGTTCCTCTTTCGAGGCCTTGCTCTTTTTGCGGTGTTCGGTGAAATGAAGCTCAATGCGATAATCCCGGGAAAATCGCTGCCATGCTTTTTCATCCCAATCTCCACTGAATTCTACAGCAAGGCATGTTGGCTGTCCGTATTCCTCAAAGAGCGTTTCAAGATAGGATTCGATCTGTTGCTGGTCCAGCTCCTCCAGCAGGCGCGGACGATCTATGAGTTTTCCGTTCTGCGCGGAGATGAGAACCACCGTTGGAAGAAAAAACCGGGCGGCAGTATCTTCAAACCTTGCCTCTTCGGAGCACGGCAGAGGATCATCAAGATCAACCCAGGAAATACGCCATTCGTTTCTTTCGGACTTGATCGGCTGAATCATGAAGACTCCTGCCAATTAATCTCCATGCGCTGCTTGCGGGCAAACCGATCAAAATAAAACAACTCCCCCTTCTCCTCGGCGTATTCGTGAACCATCTTGGTCACCTTTACATCGAAGCAGCAGTACTCGGCGATTTCCATCATCTTGCCTTCGCGCCACCAGCGGATGGCGTCAATACCATCCGCCGTTTTCCCATGGCCGAACGTTCCGGTGGCCAACGCATCAAGCGAGAGACGGTGCCCGAGCTTTTTCTCGATAGGCATCAGCATATCGAGCGTGGGAATAAATGCGGGAAGATCATGGATCGTGTAGCCCATGAGGACTTCGTAATCAAAACGGATAACATTGTAGCCGACAACCAGATCGGCTTTCATCAGACGGTCGACGAGATCCTGCACGCGACTTTCGCTAAAAATCTCATACTCTCCAGTGGCAGAGCTGTAGATCACGCCGAGAGACATTTTCATCTCGTGCTTCTTATCCCAACCGCCGACATCATTTGCCGTGCGCTGGGTTTCCAGATCAAAATAGACAATGTTCTTTGCCACGCGAAAATCCTGAAGCAAGCGATGGGGATTTACAAGATTTGCAGACCAGAATCCAACCGCACTAAATCCATGTGCCGGGAGCCAAAATAGAGTTTTTGGGAACGACGACTATGCCATCGCGGATATAGAATCCATTGCCATCCGTATCCGGAGATTTCCCTGCAGGGGTGATAACCACGCCGTCGCCGATGCGCGCGTTTTTATCAATGATCGCCTGTTCGATAATACAGTTTTTGCCAATACCTATGGGTGGCGCTCCTTCCGGAGCTGGCGCAACGTCCGCCTCATAGTAATCCGCCCCCATGATAATCGTATTTCGGAGCGAAGAGCCCTCCTGAATAACCGAGCGAATGCCGACAACCGTCTTCTCGAGCTTTGCGCCGGAGATAATGCATCCGTCGGAAATAATGGACTGCGTGATCTGCGCGGAGTGGATGATGCTTGCGGGCAGAAATCGTGGTTGCGTGAACACGGTCGCTCCCGCTTCGTAAAAGCTGTACTGCGGAATCGGATCAGCAAGGTTCAGATTGGCATTATAGAACGCGCGGATCGTTCCGATATCTTCCCAGTATCCCTGAAAGATGTGGGCAAATACCTTATACCGGTCGATGGCCTCGGGAATGATATTTTTCCCAAAATCGGCATGGTTGTTATTCAGGCAATCAATGAGCACCTGGCGGTTGAAGACGTAAATTCCCATGGATGCCTGATAGAGGTCTTCCGTCGCCGCCAGTCCCAGGCTGGATAAAATATTTTCGGGGATGCACAGTTCATCGAGAACTTTCGGATCCTTGGGCTTCTCGACAAATTGCGAAATGCGACGGTCTTCATCCGTATGCATGATACCAAATCCCGAGGCGGCCTCTCTGCTGACGGGAATGGTCGCTATCGTAATATCCGCGCCCGTCTCCAGATGTTGGCTGAGCACCTTACGGTAATCCATGCGGTAGAGCTGATCGCCGCTGAGGATCAGGAAGTAATCATACGGGCGCTCTAGAAAATAGCGCAGATTCTGCCGGACGGCATCTGCTGTGCCCTGATACCACGTGGCATTATCGGGAGTCTGCTGTGCAGCGAGGATTTCCACGAAACTGCGGCTGAAATTATCAAATTTATAGCAGGAGTTGATGTGGCTGTGCAGCGACATGCTGTTGTACTGCGTGAGCACATAGATGTCCCGGACTGCGGAGTTCAGGCAGTTGCTGATAGGGATGTCTACCAGGCGGTATTTGCCTCCGAGTGGCACCGCAGGCTTGGCCCGCTCCATAGTGAGCGGGAACAATCGCGTCCCTGCACCACCACCCATGATGATGGCCAGTGTTTTTGGGGTGTTGTGGTTTTGCGAAGCGTGATTCATCCTTCAGCGGGAATTGCATCTTGCTCGTTGGCACCTCATTTGTCACGATACAAAACTTCACTTTATAACGTTATGTGTGGCATTGTTGGATGTATTGGGAGCGAAGAAGTTACTCCCGTTTTATTGGATGGATTGCGTCGCCTGGAGTATCGGGGTTACGACTCAGCGGGCATCGCGACGCTGCATAACGGGCAACTGGATGTGCGCAAATCCGTCGGCCGTATTGCCAATCTCGCCGACCTGATTGTACAGGAACCCATTCCCGGATCGACCGGCATCAGCCACACCCGCTGGGCCACGCATGGCAGCGTGACCCGTGAAAATGCTCACCCGCATTTAGACCAGAGCACAAAACTGGCACTCGTGCACAACGGCGTTATTGAAAACTACCAGACTCTGCGCCAGCAGCTTCAGGAAGAGGGGCACACTTTTGTTTCGCAAACGGATACCGAAGTCCTCGCGCACCTGATTGGCAAGGCCTTCGATGCGTCGGAAGATAAATCCCGCCAGGGCCTGATCGTAGCACTCCGCGCGGCGCTTAGCCAGGTGATCGGCACTTACGGCATCGCATTGATTCATGTCGATGTGCCGGATTGCATTCTCGGCGCGCGCCGCGGCAGTCCGCTCGTCATCGGCATTGGCAAAGGGAAACACTACGTCGCCAGTGATGTGGGCGCGATCGTGAATCATACGCGCGATGTCGTTTACCTGAACGACTACGAAATCGTCTCCCTGCAGGCGGACGGATTTGAAGTCACCAGCATCACCGGAAAAGGCGTGGGCTATGAAGTCAGCCGCGTGGAATTCACCGCAGAAGACGTGGGGAAGGGCGATTATCCCCACTACATGCTGAAGGAAATTTTTGAACAGCCGCAAACGGTTCGCGATGCAATGCGCGGACGCCTCTCAATAGAGGAAGCCACGACCAAGCTCGGTGGGCTGGACATGAGTAATGCGGAATTACGCGCCGTGGAGCGCATCGTTCTCACTGGCTGCGGCACTGCTTTTCATGCGGCGCTCGTCGGGGAATATTTAATGGAAGCGCTCGCGCAGATTCCTACGGAATGCGAGTTTGCCAGTGAGTTTCGCTATCGAAACCTTCCCATGACGCGCGATACGCTTGTCTTCGCGCTCAGCCAGAGCGGTGAAACTGCGGACACGCTCGCCGCCGTACGGGAAAGTCAGCGCAAAGGACATCGCACGCTTGGAATTTGTAATAACGTCGCCAGCACGATCGCCCGCGAAAGCGATGGCGGTGTTTACATGCATGCCGGCCCGGAAATCGGCGTGGCCGCTACGAAGTCCTTCACTTCTCAGCTTGTCGTCCTCACTCTCATTTCCCTGCTCATGGGGCGCATGCGCCTGGTTTCCAGCGCTGCGGGACTCCGCATTCTCGCCGAACTCGAAGCCCTCCCCGCTAAAATCGAACGCGTTCTCACCCTTAATGACCAGATCGCGCAAATTGCGAAGAAGTATAAGGACGCGAAAAACTTTCTCTTCCTCGGCCGTCAGTTCAATTACCCTATCGCGCTCGAAGGCGCGTTGAAGCTTAAGGAAGTTTCCTACATTTCCGCATCCGGCTACCCCAGCGCGGAACTTAAGCACGGCGTTATTGCACTGATCCATGAAGACACCCCTTCGGTATTCATCGCGCCGAAGGATGGTGTCTTTGAAAAAAACCTGAGCAATATCGAAGAAGTTCGCGCGCGCAAGGGTCCGGTTATTGTTGTCGGCACCGAAGGCTGTGAGAAGGAACTCCGCCATGTCTCCGACGACGTTATTCTGATTCCTGATGCGCCGGATATTCTCACCCCGATCCTCAGCGTCATTCCTCTCCAACTCCTCGCCTATCATATTGCGGTGGAACTCGGTTGCGACGTGGACAAGCCCCGCAACCTCGCCAAAAGCGTCACCGTAGAATAGAGGCTTTGCCTCTTTTGTGATCCGCGCGGAAAATTATACCTGTTTACTTTTTGCTTGTGTGTTTTAAATAATGATAATAAGAATGCGTTATCAATATGAAACGCGTCCCGCTTCTTCTAGCGCTGATTCTGCTCCCGCTTGCGTGCGTGCATGCGGAATTGAAAGTGGCCTCCCTGTCCACGATTACGAGTGACATAGCCAGCAATGTGGGCGGGGATAAGGTGACGGTCATTCCCATTATTCGCCCTGGCATTGACCCGCACGAATTCGAGCCGACTCCGCGGGAAATGGAGCAGATCGCAAAAGCGGATCTCGTTTTAATCACTGGCAAAGGTATTGAAGCCTACCTAGCGAAACTGCAACAGGCGATGGGCGGCAAAGAAAAGTTTGTAGATGTCGGCAAAGCCTTCCCCTCGCTCAAGCTGGAATCCGAGGGACAGAAAATCGAAGATCCGCATTGGTGGCACAGTATCGAGAACATGAAAAAAGCCGTTGTTGCAGTGGAAAATCGTTTCATTGCGACCGATCCTGAAAATAAAGCGACCTACGAAAAAAATGCCGCTGCCTATCTTTTAAAACTCACTGAGCTGGAAAAATGGGCCAGACTGAAAATCGCGCAATTGCCGGCAACTCAGCGCAAGCTTGTCACCTCGCATGATGCCTTTCAGTACTTCGCTCGCGATTATGGTTTCACCATCTATTCTGTGCAGGGCATCAGCACGGACGATCAGCCTTCTTCCAAAAAAATCCGCGATCTCATCGACACAATTAAGCGCGAAAATGTGAAGGCCGTCTTCTTTGAAAACATTGAGAACCCGAAAGTCGTGGCAGAAATTACCCGCGAGAGTGGAGCAAGGGTGGGCGGCGCACTGTATGCAGATGGACTGGGCGATAAAGTCGCCACCACCTATCCCGACATGGTGCGCTATAATATCACGACGATTGTCGACAGCTTGAAATAGTAGCCCTTCGGACAGCTTGAAGCGAAGAGCGAGCTGCCGTAATCTCAAAAAATGGAAAGACGCACACGGCAGAAAACAGCGATTGAGGAGGTTCTTGAGGAACATTCCAATCCGCTTACTCCGGTGGAGATTCAGCGATATGCCGTTAAAAAAGTTGCCGGCATCGGGATGGCGACCATTTATCGCTCCCTTCGATCCCTGACAGAGGAAGGGATCGTTAAAACCGTGGAGATTCCCGGACAGCCTCCACGCTACGAGCGTGCGGACAAGGGACACCATCATCACTTTTTGTGTCGCGCCTGCGGCGGTGTGTACGAATTGGAAAAATGCCTCGCAGGAATCAAAACCATGGCGCCTCCGCGTTTCGTGGTGGAGGATCATGAAATCATTCTCTACGGTTCCTGCGAATCCTGCCTGAAAAAACCCGCCCGGCGTGCCAGGGCGGCATAAGCCTATGCGCCGTTTTCTCCTCTTTCTTGCGCTCACGGCTCCCCTTTTTCTTCACGCAGAGGATATTCCCACGCTTAAGGCGCAAGTAAGTGAGCCGGTGATTCAGGAGTTCATGGGCGGGTGCTCCATGAAGTGCGCTTTCTCGTGGGAAACCAGCACGCTCGTTCCTGGCAAAATCTCCCAGGTGATTCATACGCTGGATGACGAAAATGCCTCCACCGCGTGGATTGATGCAAACCCAACCGTCGGCACCAAACTGCAGTTTCAGTTTCCAAAAAAACTACCCGGAGGAATACGGGATACGCCGTTCTTCGGTTTTGACATGGCGAGCGGTGTCATTAAACCGCTGAGCCAATTCAAGGCCTACGCAAGGGTCAAAAAGGCGAGGCTCTCCTATAACGGAAAGCCTTTCTGCTACGTCCTCTTTGCAGATACCTACCGCTGGCAGCGCGTGCACTTTGAGGACATCCTGGCGAACCAGAACGACGCCTTTACGTTTGAAATCCTGGAAGTCTATCCGGGTGAGAAATTTCCCAATGCGGCGATTACGGAATTCGTTTTGCAGGGAGCGCACTAACCGCTATCGTCTTTCAATGCAGTCTCGATGGGTCTTCCCGCAACCAGTGGATTCTCAACTGGTGCGCCAGTTTCGCAGGGACCTGACCCTTCCTCCGTTCATCGCCGAATGGCTGATCCGCCGCGGCATCCACACCTCGGAAGAAGCGGATAGTTTCTTAAATCCGAAACTTAAAACGCTTGGTGATCCGTTTGCACTTCCCGATATGGCACTCGCGGTGGAGCGAATCGGCGCCGCACTTTTACGCAAAGAAAAAATTGTGCTTTATGGGGATTATGATGTGGATGGCGTCGCCTCCCTTGCGTTACTCGCAAGATTTCTTCGTGCCTATGGCGGGCGTGTGGAATGTTTTCTCCCCGTCCGCGCCGATGAAGGCTACGGCCTGAGCGAAGCAGGGGTGCGTCGCTGCTTTGAAGATTTCTCCCCGAATCTGCTGATTGCCGTGGATTGTGGAACCAATGCGGTCGCGGAAATTGCGGAAGTTCGTAAACTCGGTGCGGATGTCATCGTCCTCGACCACCACGAAACACAGTCCGCGCGTCCGGACTGCGTGGCGCTGGTAAATCCGAAACGCGGGAAAGATTATCACTATCTGTGTAGCGCGGGAGTTACTTTTAAAGTCTGCCACGCGATTCTGAAAACCACGCCGCTCGCGGATTTTGATCTCAAGGATTATCTTGACCTCGTGGCGCTTGCCACGCTGGCGGATCTGGTTCCGCTTGTGGCGGAGAATCGCATTCTTGTCAGCCGCGGCCTGCGCCAGATGGCCTCCACGCGCTGGCCGGGTATTTGCGCGCTGATGGAAGTTGCCGGCGTCACCGCTCCGGTAAAAGCCGGCGATGTCGGCTTCCGCCTCGGACCGCGCATCAATGCGGCGGGGCGTCTCGGCACAGCTCTCGAAGCCTTGCAGCTTCTGCTCACCGACGACCCCGTGGAAGCACGCCGACTTGCGACGAGTCTGGATCTTCATAACCGCGAACGCCAGACCGTCGAACGCGGTGTCGCCGTCGAAGCAGAAAAGCGCGTGTCGATGGATTACGACGTACTCAATATGCGCAGCATCGTGTTGGGCGAAACGGATTGGCATCAGGGCGTGCTGGGAATTGTTGCTTCGCGCATTACGAAAAAATGGCACCGTCCAACTCTCGTCATTGGTTTTACAAACGACGGATTTGGAAAAGGAAGTGGACGAAGCATCGAAGGCTTTTCCCTCGTCGAGGCATTGGGGCGCTGCTCACACCTGCTTGATAAATTTGGCGGTCATCAGATGGCCGCGGGGCTGACGTTAAGACAAGATGCCTTTAAAGAATTCCGCTCGGCATTCGAAGGCGTTTCCCAGGACATGCTGAACGACGAAATGCTGGTGCACCGCCTGTCGCTGGATGGCGAACTTCCGATTGGTGATGTCGATGATGAACTTCTTCGGTGCCTTGAAATGCTGGAGCCCTTCGGCATGGAAAATCCACAACCCATGCTCGTGGCGCGCGCCGTCACGCCAGCTACCACGCCTGTCGTGTTGAAGGAAAAACATCTTCGCCTTGAATTTGCGAGCGGGCGACGCCGCGTGAATGCTATTTTCTTTGATGGGGCGCTTCAGGAACTTCCCCACCCGCCGTGGGATATGGCATTCCGCATTGAGCGTAATGATTTCCGTGGGCGCTCCACACCACAAATTTACGTATCGGCAATTCGTTCCGCGAGCGGAGGAAATCCTCTCCGATCCTAGTCTCTCATGCTTAAGCCTTCCGACCAGCTTGACAGTGTGCCGTGGATTTCCGCGTCGCGGCTACGTTCTCTGAATCGGCTTCAGCTCTTCACCGTGCGCGACATGTTCGAGCATTTCCCGCGCCGCCATGAAGACCGCAGGCAGTTTGACCGGTTCCCGCAGGATGAAACGGCAGAGCCGGTTTGCGTTTGCGGCGTTGTTACAAAAACCGCATTGAAACGTTTTCGCGGATGGCAGAAAAGTTTTGAGATCGTGCTCGAGGATGCGGAGGCCGGCGTGCTCAGCTCCCCGCTGACGTGCCGGTGGTTTAACCTGCACTACGTGCAGAAAATGATCGCGACCGGCATGAAGCTGGTCGTCTACGGCAAGGCGAAACGCCGCGGCAAGCAGATCGTCATCGACCATCCTGAATTTGAAGTGGTGGAAAATGACGAGGAAATTTCAGTGCATCTTAAACGCATTGCACCCGTTCATCCCGCAGGAGAAGGCATCACCGCGCGCTGGATGCGCTTTGCAATTTATCAGCTGCTCGAACAGACCCACCTCGGCGACGCGCCGGATTTTTTACCCGCGGAGTGGCGAAAGCTGCCTTACGGAGATGCACTTCGAGAAATTCATTTTCCAAAAAGTTTCGAATCTCTTGCCGAGGCGCGGAAGCTGCTTGTTTTCCAGGAATTTTTTCTCCTGCAGATGCTGATCGGTTCGCGGCGCATGGAGCGGGAGCAGTTAAAGATCGCGCCGCGCAAACCCACGGGAAAACTGGTAACGGGTCTGCGCGAGCAACTGCCGTTCGCACTTACCGGCGCACAGAATCGCGTCATCGAAGAGATCCGTCAGGATCTGCAGCTAAACAAACCGATGAGCCGTTTACTGCAGGGCGATGTCGGCTCGGGCAAAACACTCGTCGCACTTTCCGCAATGCTCATGGCGGTGGAAGGTGGAAAGCAGGCCGCGCTAATGGCGCCGACTCAGATTCTTGCCGAACAACATTACCTCCAATGCCAGCGCTGGCTGAAACCCCTTGGCCTCCGCATCGCGCTCCGCACGGGTGCGCGCAATGAAGAAGACGCGATGCCGCTCTTCGAAGGAGAAGGCGATCCGCAGATCATCGTTGGCACGCATGCACTGCTGTATGAACGAAGCGCTTTCAGCAACCTCGGACTCGCGGTGATCGATGAGCAACATAAGTTCGGCGTGCTTCAGCGCGCGCGGTTGCTAAGTCGTGGGGATGCTCCGGACCTGCTCGTCATGACGGCGACTCCGATCCCGCGCACGCTTTCACTTACCATCTATGGTGACCTGGATGTCAGCCTTCTCGATGAATTACCAGCAGGCCGTGGGGCCATCATCACCGCCGCGCGTGGAGGTGAAAAAATGCCGGAGATCGTACAGTTCATCCGCAAGCAACTGGATGCGGGCCGACAGGCTTATATCGTTTATCCGCTCGTTGAAGAATCCGAAAAGCTCAATGCGAAGGCGGCGACGGAGGAATTCGAACGCTGGCGTCCCTTGCTGGAACCGTATGCGTGTGAACTTCTGCACGGTCGTGTTGCACCCGAGGAAAAGGACGCTGTGATGACGCGCTTCCGCAATCTTCAAACGCATGTCCTGGTTGCCACCACAGTCATAGAAGTCGGCGTCGATGTTCCCAATGCAAATTTCATGCTGATCGAAAATGCAGAACGCTTCGGTCTGGCGCAGCTGCATCAATTGCGCGGACGAATCGGACGCGGCGAATACAAGAGCTACTGCATCCTGCTCAATGCTGCGAAAACCGACGAAGCCCGCGAAAAACTCGCCATTTTGGAAAAGACGACCGATGGCTTTGAAATCGCCGAGGCAGATCTTCGCATGCGCGGACCGGGTGACCTCATTGGCACTGCCCAGAGCGGATTGCCGCAAATGAAACTTGGCGATTTCTTCCGCGATGCCGATCTCATGTCTCAGGCGCGAAATGCAGCCCTGGAGATTCTTGCAAAAGATGCCTTGCTGGAAAAGAAGGAGCATTCTGCTCTGCGCCTGCGAGTGGAGACGCTTCGGAAGGCCGTCCCTGTTCATACAGAATAGGTTAGGACTCGATAATCCCGGCTTGATTATCCGCGTAGTTTTCGTTTAACTGCGCCATTATGTCTCAGCAGCCCGTCATTCTAATCGTCGATGATGAAAAGAATACTCGTGAGGGGCTACGCGATGCGTTTGAAGACGACTTCGATGTCTATATCGCCGCTGATAAAGAAGGGGCACTGGCT
>JBDSIH010000119.1:0-3504 GCA_039918055.1 Chthoniobacterales bacterium | reverse complement strand
GCTCCAGCCCCCTGCCCCGAGCGTAATGGCGGCTTGCTCCTCATCACGGCCCTGCGACTGCATGAGCGGTATAAGTTCCCGCGCGACAAACGGGAACGTCACAAAAATCGTCGCCAGAATAATACCCGGCAGCGCGAAAATAATTTTAATGTCATGCTCCATCAGCCACGGACCAAACCACCCCGTCCGTCCAAACATCAGAACATAAATTAAACCGGCAATGACGGGAGAGACGGCAAATGGCAGATCAATCAGCGTGATCAGCAGGCTTTTCCCGCGAAATTCAAACCGGGTAATCGCCCATGCCGCAGACACGCCAAAAATGGTATTCAAGGGAACGACGACAGCTGCCGTAATTAATGTCAGCTTCACTGCGTGCAGACCGATCGGATCTTCCAGTGCATGCCAGAACATGGCAAAGCCCTTTGCCAGCGCACCGTAGAAAACAGCAACGAGCGGGAGGAAAAGAAAAATCACTAAAAAGAGAATTCCAACAGTCAATACTATCCACTTCATCGCCGGTGGATCCTGAAGACGGGACTTCGGCGCTCCTGGCAATGTCTGAATGCGTAATCCGGTTGCTCCAGCCATCTTATGCTACCCCCGTATTCCGTTTTGTGGCCCACCACTGGATGCCATTGATGCACAGCAGCAAAATAAACGAAACCACCAGCATGACTACTGCTAGCGCCGTCGCTCCGCCGGTATCGTACTGCTCAAGCTTGGTAATGATCAATAGCGGCGTGATTTCGCTCTTAAACGGCATGTTTCCCGCGATGAATACCACGGAACCATATTCACCAACAGCGCGTGCAAATGCCATGGCAATGCCTGCGAGTAATGCAGGAATCAACTCCGGCAGGATCACGCGCCAGAAAGTCTGAAGACGCGTTGCACCCAAGGTAGCGGACGCCTCTTCCATCTCGTACTCCAGATCTTCCAGCACGGGCTGCAAAGTGCGCACTACAAAGGGCAGGCCAATAAATGTCAGCGCGATGAAAATACCCAGCTGAGTATAGGCGATCTTGATGCCGTATGGCGCAAAGAGCCCGCCAATCCACCCGTTCGGCGCATACAAGGTCGCAAGCGCAATACCGGCTACCGCAGTTGGCAGAGCAAAGGGCAGATCCACAAGGGAATCGACCACGCGCTTAAAAGGAAACTGATACCGCGCAAGCATCCACGCCACGATGAGGCCGAAAAATCCATTCACCAGCGCGGCCAGAAGCGAGAGGCCGAAAGTGATCTGATACGAGGCCATTGCTCGCGGACTGAATGCGGCATGCGCAAAATATTCCCACCCGTAAGACGCCGTTTTAAAAAACGTCGCGGACAACGGAATCAGCACGATCAGGCTCAGATACGTTAACGTAAATCCCAGTGTGATACGAAATCCGGGAAGAATATTTCGCGATGTGGTGGCGGCTGACATTAAATGTTACTGGCGTAGGAAATGAACTCCCTATATCGCAAAAGAATAGTCTGTAGTGCAACCTCCGAAGCAGCTACCTGCTTTTCTCCAGCTTCGAGCCCCGGCGTCTCATAAATAATCTCAAAAGGCTGTGGCTTTACCTGTCGGGAACTCAATATTCCTGGATACCCGTCATAAATGATCCCGTGGTACGCGCTAAAACCATCAATCTTTGGCGAAAAATCCCGCGCAAGAATCTCCTCGGAAGCACTAAGTGCAGGCTCGAGTAACGCTTCCGCCAGCATGGCCCCACGCACAAACCCATATACCCCGGCACTGGTGTCATCACTGTGCAGGGAAATCAGGCCCTCAAAGCGCACGCTTTTTATTTCCGCCTCCAGAATACGAATCTCCGGCTCCAGCGAACCCTGCCAGAATTCCCGATTTAAATCCTTACCGGAAAAGGAACTCCGTGTTCCTGCCATAAATCCTGTAGGGTTGCAAATGGGGTACAGCAACACCTCATAGCCTTCAAGCCGCTCGGCATTCGCCACAAGCCACGATGCCAGGGAAACGACTGCTGCACCGCCTGCGGGCTCATCTCCGTGTATCAATGCAAAGATACCTATTCGATAATCCGCGCCGGTTGCACTCGTAAAACGGTAGCGTGGAATCTCGAACATCCGTCCCCCGGTTTGGAAACGGCCCGCGAGTTCCCGATGAAGAAGTGGAGAACTTTCCACCACCTCGTCAAGAGGGCGAAGAAGATCCGGAATAATATCTCCATCATACTGCGACGGAGAGATATGCCCGTTCCCACGCATGAAGGGAACGTGGAAGGCAGTGGATGCCTCCCTACGCGTTAATTCCTTTGTTTCTTCCGATTCCATTATTTACTGGGGATGTATAGCTGATCAAATAATCCGCCGTCAGCAAAGTGTTTTGCCTGTGCTTCGGTCCAGCCTCCGAAAACTTTGTCGATGGTGAAAAGTTCCAGGTTTGGAAACTGCTTGCTGTATTTCTCGGCCACTTCCTTTAAGCGGGGACGATAGAAGTTCTTTGCGGCGATTTCCTGCCCCTCTGGCGTGTAGAGGTATTCAAGATAGGCCTTTGCGAGCACCAGGGTGCCATGCTTTTCAGCGACTTTTTCAACAATGGCAACCGGTGGTTCCGCAAGGATACTCTCCTTCGGCCATACGGTCTCAAACTGTCCGGGAAATTCCTTCTGAATCAGGAAAGCTTCATTTTCCCAGGATAGCAATACATCCCCCAGCCCACGCTGTGCAAAGGTGAGCGTTGAGCCACGTGCTCCGGAATCCAGCACAGGAACGTTCTGGTAGAGCTTCCTGATGAAGTCTTTGGTCTGCACTTCATCGCCATTAAATTTCTTCAGCGCGTAAGCCCATGCCGCGAGATAATTCCAGCGCGCTCCGCCGGAAGTCTTGGGATTTGGAGTAATGACCTGCAGCCCCGGGCTAATAAGACTGTCCCAGTCCTTAATGCCCTTCGGGTTTCCTTTGCGAACAACAAATACAATCGTGGAAGTATAAGGCGTGCTGTGATCTGGCAATTTCGACTGCCAGTTAGCAGGAAGCAGCCCGGTCTTGGCGATCGCATCGATATCGTAAGCAAGAGCGAGCGTCACCACATCGGCTTCAAGGCCGTCAATAACCGCACGGGCTTGTTTTCCCGATCCGCCATGAGATTGGCTGATTGATACGGCCTGACCACCCTTAGCCTTGGCATGGGCGACAAATGCCTTGTTATAACTTTCGTAAAGCTCGCGAGTAGGATCATAGGAGACATTTAACAATTTCTGCTGTGCAGATGCGCCGTGAGCCAATGCGAGAAACGAGATGACTCCGAAAACAAACGATTTTGCCGCTGTGTTTCGAACTGATGAGATAATGAAGTTTTTCATGATTCGTTGAGTATTAAGTTATGTTCAAGAAGTAATACGACTCGCTTAGTCGTATTTATAATCAAATCATAAATTGCGTCAACTATTTTTCATTAAATTACCCGTCAAACAGCCAACGGGCCAATTTCAACTCTGTCCGTCAGCCGGGAAGTTTTTCGCATTGCTCAAGGAA
>JBDSIH010000118.1:0-7836 GCA_039918055.1 Chthoniobacterales bacterium | reverse complement strand
CGGCCTCATCCTGGCTGACATTGGGATAGATCTCGCTGTAAGTGCCCTCGAGATACGTATTGCTTACGACAGCCGGACCACCGTGACCGGGGCCGGAGACGTAAATCATATCGAGGTCGTATTTTTTAATGACGCGGTTCAAATGCACATAAATGAAATTCTGTCCGGGGGTCGTGCCCCAATGCCCCAGAAGCATGTGCTTTACATCCGTAAGCGTCAGCGGTCGCCTAAGGAGCGGATTGTCGTAGAGATAAATCTGCCCGACCGAGAGATAGTTCGTCGCGCGCCAATACGCATCCATCTTGTGCAGCAGTTCCTGCGGGAGTGTCTTTGTATCAGTTGTCATAATTTAATTTTCCTTTGTGGACGCATCGAGACCGAGAATACGACAGGTCGACCTTGCGATCATCAGCTCTTCATCCGTTTGAATGACGCGAACCGTGACCCGGCTGGCATCCGTCGAAATCACTGCCGCAGTTTTCGCGTTGTGAGACTCATTCAGTTCGATACCAAGGAAGCCTAGTCCTTCGCAGATGCGTGCGCGAACGGAGGGCGCATTTTCACCGATGCCTCCAGCGAAGACTACCGTGTCCAGTCCGCCAAGCGCAGCCGCATAAGCGCCAATCCATTTCTTTGCCTGATAACAAAACAGCGCCACTGCTTCAGCCGCACGGATATCTTCCACTTCCTGTGTGAGTAAATCCCGCATGTCGGAGCTGGTCTCGGATATTCCGAGCAATCCAGACTCATGGTTCACCATTTTATAGAACTCCCTGGCGGTCATCTTCTCGGTTTGTTCCAGATAGGGAACCAATCCCGGATCTAAATCGCCCGATCGAGTGCTCATGGGCATCCCCGCTGCAGGGGTGAAGCCCATACTCGTATCGATACTTTTTCTACCATGCACCGCCGCCAGGCTCGCTCCACTTCCGAGGTGAGCCAGTATCACCCGCCCCTGCGCCGCTTTCGCTCCCGCCACACGCGTGAGTTCCTCCATCAAATAAGCGTAGGACAAACCGTGGAAACCGTACCGTTGAACTCCCTTTGCATCGAAACGACGGGGAAGCGGAAGTAACGTGGCGACACGGGGCATGGTGCGGTGAAATGCGGTGTCGAAGCAGACCACCTGTGGTAACTTTGGATGCCGCTTGCGGAAGATCTCGATAAGCGCCATCTCGCCGGGCAGGTGATCCGGATCATACGGCTCAATCTGATGTAGTTCCTCTATTAATTCCGGGGAGACAATTTCAGGCTCCATATGCTTCATGCCGTGGACCACGCGGTGTCCCACTGCTCCCGTAGAAGCAAAATCGGTCTGCTTTTCGAGCCAATCAATCAGGAGATTTGCCGCGGATTTATGATCGGCAGCCGCGATGCTGTGGCTGCCATGCTCGTTGTTAGCCAAATTGTTAAAACTCAATGTGGCCCCGCTTTGGCCGATACGATCAATCTTTCCAAAGAGTCTTCGCTTCAGTGGAACGCTAATTTGATACAATGCGAACCTGATGCTCGATGAGCCGCCATTGATGGTCAGGATGCAGGGATTATCGGGTTTCATAAAGATCGGCATCGATATTCGGGAATTGGAATGAGTTAGGCTGTGGAAAGTGAAGGGCTCATTTCTCGAGCTTTGCATTCATTGAGATATTGGCACGGAGTAATTTAGAGACCATGCAGTTTGTTTTGGCCCTCAGTGCGGTATCGATAAAGGTGCCCTGCGTCACTTTCGGGATTTTGGCGACCACATTCAGGTGGATGCTTTTGATCATCCAGCCCGTGGCGGATTGTTCCTGCGTTACCGTTGCACTGGTGACGATGCTGCCAACGGACGAGGGCGGCAGTTTTAATTCGTTGGATAGCGCCAGAGAAAAACTCGTGGCGTGCGCCGCCGCGATTAACTCGGCCGGCCCCGTGCGCGCATCTTTTTTAACCGGGATTTTGGAGGAGAATTTCGCATTCTTTAGCACGCCGCTTTCGGTAGTCACGACGCGGGTGCCACCTCTGGGGCCGCCTATCCAATGTACGGAAGCCTTGCGGGTAATGGGATTCATTCAGGCAGTTTCTGGCGGATACAGGAAATCAACCAATACTTTGTTTCTTCAGCGGCGATACCTTTCAGCTATGGGTCGAAGCGACTTAAGTGTTTTCAATTCAACGATCGAGCTCCCAAAAATTAATCTTCATTGTCGGGTGTAAGATATTAAGACACACTGCTTCTTCTATGGAATTGCGTCATCTGCGTTACTTTGTTGCCGTCGCAGAAGAACTCAATTTTACCCGTGCGGCGGAAAGGCTGCGCCTTGCCCAGCCGTCATTGACGCGACAGATCCATAATCTGGAGGATGAGCTTGGGGTAAAGCTGCTGAATCGCTCGAAAAACCAGGTCTCACTGACGGAGGAGGGAATCAGCTTTCTAGTCGATGCGCGGCGCCTCGTGACGCTGAGTCTGGAGAGCGTGCAGGCCGTGCAGCGATTCAGTCGGGGCGAATCCAGTCAACTGAACCTGGGTTACCTCTTCAAATTCAATTTCGATCTTCTGCCCGCTACGCTTGCGACGTTTTATCAAGTCTGTCCCAACATCGCGGTGAATCTCTTTGATATGTCTCCCGGCGAGCAGCTTCGTGCGCTTGAGACGCGAAAGGTGGATCTTGGCTTTATCGGCCTGCGTCCGACTGCCTCCGGCAAGCATAGTGATACGCTGATGTGGGAATGCGTGGCGCATCATGACGTGGTGGTGGTTTTGCCAGTAGGCCATCCTCTTGCAAAAAAAAGAAAAGTTTTACTGAAAGATCTTAAGCAGCTCTTCTTTGTTGCCATGTCGGAAGAGACGCATCCCGGATCGCGGGATTGGCTTTCCAGTCTCTGCAACGAATCCGGTTTTACGCCACGAATTTTGCAGGATGTGGAGCTCGAGTCGGGCATCATGACCTTTGTGGCTGAGGGGTTGGGAGTGACCCTGGCGCGGTCGCAGATTAAGAAGCTGCCGCATCCCGGTGTGGTGTTTCGTCCCCTGGCCATGTCAGCGAAAGCAGACTACTGGATCGCATGGCACCGGGACAATCACTCCAAGGTACTTAGCCAGTATATAGAGATCGTGAAAAAAGAAGCGCCCGCCTGGCACTAGGCAAGCGCCCGGTCAGCAGTATGAATGCTCTTCATAGCCAGCGGCTATGGGAACGATGCAAACAAGGTATTGGTCGATAGCCTGCAATCAGGCGATTCTATAAGTAGCTAAACTTATGACTAATATACCCACCGTGAGCGAACATGACCAAATCGCCATCCTCGCGCATCAGATTTACGAAAGCACAGGCTTTCCTCAGGGCTGCGCGGACGCTCATTGGAAACAGGCACAGGAAATTCTTCAAAAACGAAAAGCGCATTCGACCGAGCGAGACCACAAACCGCATTTCAGCGATGAGGTATTCTCCAATTAACTCCCCGTTAAGCATTCCCGCAAGTTGGATCACAGGTGCCCTTTAACTCCGCTGCGCCATAGCCAGCGGCTATGGGTGCGATGCAAACAAGGTATTGGCTCGTTTCCCGATGAAAGGTGACAATGCAAGGCGATGAATGCGCTTCCATGAAGATACCACCCTTAGAGCCTGCTCCCTTGCGCAAAGACCTAAGCGGGAACAATGCGCCCGCATCCGCCAGTGAAAGCAGTGAAAAAGAAACCCGCAGCAATAAGGAGATAGGCACTTCAGAGATTCGCTATCGCCGTCTTTTTGAGGCCGCGCGCGATGGGATACTGATTCTCAATCCCACCACGCAGAAAATCACCGATTCGAATCCCTTCATGACGGAGCTATTAGGGTACACGCGCAAGGAATTAGTCGGGATGGAACTCTGGCAGCTCGGCTTGCTCAAGGATGAGAAAGCTAACAGGGCGACCTTTCGGCAACTGCAAACGAATCATTTTGTCCGTTATGAAAACCTGCCGCTTGAGGGTAAAACGGGGCAACACCACGACGTGGAGTTTGTCAGTAATATTTACGAGGAAAATGGCGAGCAGGTCATTCAGTGCAATATTCGCGATATCACCGAGCGGAAAAAAAATGAAGAAGAGGCGAGCAATGAGCGTGCTCTTTTACGTGCCCTTATCGACAACATTCCCGACCTCATTTTTTTCAAGGATAAGAATTCTATCTTTCTTGGTTGTAACAAGGCTTTCGAGAAACAGCTGGGCATTTCCGAGAAAGAGCTGATCGGAAAAACGGACCACGACATCGTGACGGGTGAAATTGCCGAACATTACCGCATTAAAGACAAGGAAATGCTCGCAACGGGTCAGAGTCTGCGTGCGGAAGAATGGATTCCTTCTAAAAATGGCGAAGGTGGACACTACGAAACTATCAAGACGCCCTTCTTCGGAGCGCAGGGCGAAGCCCTCGGACTCATCGGTGTAAGCCGTGACATCACCGAGCGCAAGCAGGCGCACCAGCGATTGACGCTTCTCGATACCTGTATTGCAAACCTTAATGAGATTATCCTGGTTACCGAGGCCACTCCTCTCGATGAACCTGGGCCCGCGATTGTTTATGCGAATAAGGCCTTCGAGAGAATCACCGGTTATACCGAGGAGGAGGTCATGGGCCGCAATCCCCGATTTCTGCAAGGACCAAAGACGGATCGCCGTGTTCTGGACGAAATACGGGAAGCATTGGCAAAACAGCAACCGATCCGGAGGCAGCTCCTGAATTACGGAAAAGACGGCACGGAGTATTGGCTGGATATCGATATTGTCCCTATTTTTGACGACTCCGGAAAATGCACCCACTTCGCCGCGATTGAACGTGATATCACGGAAGAAAAAGAAGCCGGGGCTCAGATTTTATTAAAAACGACTTTCTTTGAATGTCTGGCGAATTCCGCGCTCGACGGTATTCTGATCGTTGACGGAAATGGGATGAAAGTTGTCGAAAATCAGCAAATGATCGACATGTGGGAGATTCCTCCAGACGTCGCTGCCGAGGATGATATTAATAAACAGCTCCAATGGGCGCTCGGCCAGATTAAGAATCTCCAGGTGATAGAGGAGCAGTTTGACTATATATCGGCACATCCCGATGAAATCAGCCGCGATGAAATCGAACTGATTAACGGCAAAATTTTCGACCGCTACTCATCCCCCGTCCAGGATAAACAGGGAAACTGCTTTGGCAGAATCTGGAAATTTCGCGATATCACCGAAGCACGAGTGCGTGAAAAGCGATTGGCAGATGCACTCGTCCGAGAGCAAGGGCTTTCACGGGAGGCAAAAGCCGGTAATCGTGCCAAGAGCGAATTCCTCGCCGTAATGAGCCACGAGATCCGCACCCCGATGAATGCCATCCTCGGCTTCGCTGAACTTTTGGCCCTGACACCTGATTTGCCGACTGATTGCTGCGACTATGTCGAAACGATCACCTCAAGCGGAGAGGCTTTGCTGCGTATCCTTAATGATATTCTTGACTATAGCCGCCTCGAGGCAAACGGCATGCAGATCGAAAAAAAGAGTTTTTCACCCCGTGAAGTCCTGCAGGATATCCATACCCTGCTGGCTCCTCATGCGTGCGAGAAGGGCCTTGCCTTTCAGCTCTCTTTTGAAAAAGAGATGCCAAAATGGCTTTTGGGCGATGCGGGGCGTCTCCGCCAGGTGCTTGTAAATCTTACCAGTAATGCGATCAAATTTACGGAACGCGGATCGGTCATTTTGGGGCTGCGCATGACCGGTAAATCTCTCGATGAAAAACCGCAAAATACCGAGTTTTTCGTGCAGGACACAGGGTCAGGCATTCCTGAAGGAAGGATTGAAGACATTTTCAAACCCTTCACGCAGCTCGACTCCGGCACTTCCCGTGCGCGGGGAGGCACGGGCCTGGGCTTGTCGATTTCGCGAAATCTCGTGAAGCTGATGGAGGGCACTCTGTCGGTTAACAACCGGCCGGAGGGAGGTTCAGAATTTAAGGTCACGCTTCCTTATATTGTTTCCGATGGTGAGGCGGTGCATACGCCCGAAGCTTCCTATGGAAAGCTGGATGAAACTTTTGCGCTGCGCAATCCGCTACGCGTCCTGCTCGTGGAAGATGATACGATAAATCGCAAGCTCATGATGATCATGGTGCGTGAGCTGGGCTACGAAATGCTAGTTGCGGAAAATGGCATAAAGGCACTGGAGATTTACCGCAAGGAGCAACCGGATTGTATTTTAATGGATTTGCAAATGCCGGAAAAAGACGGCTTCGAAGCCGCGGTGGAAATCCGAAAAATGGAACAAGACGCAGCAACTGCTACACACGCCTTCATCTCCGCTCTCACAGCCAATACGGGAGCCGAGGATCGTAAGCGTTGTTTCGAAGTCGGGATGGATGCCTATCTGAGCAAACCCATTAACCGCACCCAGCTCGCAGAAACCCTCGTGCAGGCGAGTGCTCGCAGAAACGTTTAGCGCTTCAAATTTTTGTGCCCATAGCTGGCGGCTATAGGCCTGATGTTTACAAGGTATTAGCGGAGTTCCCTCGTACTTGTGACACTGTGTATCTAATAAAAAATACTATGAATATTCTCCGTAATCTTTCCCTGCTGCTTGTAGGCGGCGCGCTTATGGCCACTGGCCATGCGCAAACTGAATCTGTCACCACGACCACAACCTCGGCGGGAACGATCAGCGAGTTTAGCCCGGATGTTCTTGTCTTAAAAACAGAGTCATCCACGGCGCCCATTCGCTACACCTCTAACAAACAAACTACCTATGTGGATCAGGACGGCGGCCTGGTTGCCATCGAAACGATAAAGTCCGGAGTGCCCGTGACTGTAGATTACGTAAAAGAAGGCGAACAAATGGTCGCACGTCGCGTGATCTTTAACCGAAACGGCCCCGCGATCGCGACAACGACAACCCCCGTGGCCGAGTCTACAACCACAACGACTGCGGGAACGATCAGCGAGTTCAGCCCTAATACGATCATCGTAAAAAGCGACACGGCGACCACCCCGGTCAGCTACAGCTACACAAAAAGCACAACTTACGTCGATGAAGCGGGCGCGCCCGTCTCCATTGAGACCGTGAAGTCCGGTTTGCCTGTCACGGTTAGTTACGTGAAAGAAGGAGACCACATGGTTGCTAATCGCGTCGTTGTCCGGAAAAGCACTACCACCACCACCGCAGCGCCTGCCGCTGTGATTGAAAAGAAAACCACCACCACCACTACTACCACCACCCCGTAACAATCCGATCCCTGGCCTTTTAAAAACCTTATGAAAAACCCTATTCTTCTATCCTGCGCCTTAATCGCACTCGTCGCTTCCACCTCCTGTACGACCGTTGTACAGAGGCGGCCAGCCTCTGTCCGTACTACCACCACCGAGGAAACCACTGTCCGACGCCCCGCCCCGACCACGACGACCGAGACCACCCGAGTCGTCCAGTAAGAAGTCTGTAAAAGTTGTAGTAACCGTGTTTTAATACACGCTGGCTGGTGCGCTAAGGCGCGTCAGTCCGCAGGTTTACGCAAAATTAAAAAGAATAAATATATGTTATACACTATCGTTGTCGTTTTACTCATTCTCTGGGTGCTTGGCTTTGTCGGCAGTTACACCATGGGTGGTCTCATCCACATCCTGCTCGTCGTCGCCATTGTCGTTCTGATTCTCCAGGTGGTCCGGGGAAGACGCTAGGCAGATATTCCTGATCAAAAGCTAACGGTAATAGTTTTAAACAAGCTTTTGTAATGCGACCGACCCTTCCGTGAAAGTCCTGGTTAAAAAACGTGGAGCGATATCTGCGGATCGGAATATTCTCCGACGCGCGAAAGAGGATCAGCGACGGCTTGCGGCTCTGGCGGTTTCCAATCT
>JBDSIH010000117.1:0-3135 GCA_039918055.1 Chthoniobacterales bacterium | reverse complement strand
CCAGCGTCCTCTTCACGCTTTTTCTGATTATTCGATTCTCTATCAATGCGATGTCGGCAACGCAGGTCGCATCGTTTCGCTGGGTTGGGCTTTCCATCGTTCTCGCGTTACTGCTGCTTGCCGGCCTTATTCAGGTCTGGCGCTGGGTGCCGATCATGAAGTTTTTTAATGTCGCTCTTCAGGTGAGCACCATCAGCATTATGCTACTCATCACGGCCAAAGAGCGCGGTCCGGAATTTGCGATGTCCACCGCCTCGCCCATGATCTATGCGCTGGTGATAAGCGTAACGGCCTTTCGTCTCAGCGCATCGCTTAGCCTGTTTGCCGGAATCCTCAGCGCCCTGGAATTTCTGGGTGTCTATATCTTTGTCATGCGTCCCATGCTGACGCCGGAGGATCTTCTCTCCATACCTACTCTCGGCTATGGCGCCATGGTAGTAAGGATGATTATTCTTCTCGCCATAGGTTTTACCTGCACGCTCGCGGCACGCGCACTCAGCAGCCATGTCGTCCGCAGCGTAAAAGATGCCGTGAAAGTGGATCTTCTCGAACGCACTTTCGGACGCTACGTTTCTCCGGAAATTGCAAAACACGTTCTTTCGAACGACCGCTTCCTCGAAGCCCGTAAAATCGAAGGCGTCGTCATGTTCGCCGATCTTCGCGGATTTACCGCGTATTCCGAAAATCGCGCTCCGGAGGAGATTGCGGCCATGCTTAATCGCTGCTGGGAAATCGCCATGCAGATTATCGAATCCCACGGCGGCGTGGTGAATAAATTCCTCGGAGACGGATTCATGGCGCTGTTCGGAGTTCCCATTGACTTACCAAATGCCGAGGAAGCCGCTGCAAATACCGCCGTCGACCTGCAGCGCGCGTTGCAGGTGATCCTGGAACCGGAAGGGTTAAGCATGTGCATTGGCATCCATCAGGGCGAATTCATCGCTGGCGGCATCGGTTCGGAATCGCGTTGCGAATTCACTGTCATCGGTACCACCGTCAATGTTGCCTCTCGTATCGAAACGCTGAATCGGGAACTCAAGACGAATTGCCTCGCAAGCACGGCCTTTATAAGCCGTATCGATGGCAAAGCCCCCTTCCATATCCAAAGTCAGGGGAAACGAAGCGTCAAAGGTATCCATGAACCGATGGAAGTGCATGAGGTTTCCCATAAAAAGCCTGTTTAAAAGCTATTAAGAATTCCGTTTGACGTCCCCCTACCCGGCAGGTAAAGTCTCCCCCTTTCACGCAGCCGTAGCTCAATTGGATAGAGCATCTGACTACGGATCAGAAGGTTGGGAGTTCGACCCTCTCCGGCTGCATTTCTCCTGGTAATACAAACAGGTACCATTCATGAAGGCTGATATACCGAAGCGCATTTTCATCACAGGAGCCAATCGGGGCATCGGTCTTGAATTTGTAACGCAGTTTCTGAAAAGAGGAGCCACGGTTTTTGCAGCCTGTCGCGATACGGGCCGTGCAGAGGATCTTTTAAAACTCAAAGCCACTTATCCGGAAACGTGTTTTCCAATTAATCTGGACGTCGCCGACACTTGCTCGCTGGGCGCTGCCTTTGAAGCGGTGCAGGCAAAAACAGACACTCTTGATTTGCTCATCAATAACGCAGCGCACACGACCAATCTGCAGGAGACGCTGCCAGAGCTAAAATCGGAAATTATGATGCGCCATTTTCAGGTCAATAGCGTGGCGCCCGTACTCATTACCCAGAAATTCCTCAAACTTCTGCGCAAGGGAAATACTGCGAAAGTGGCGACGATTTCCTCCGAGGCCGGATCCTTCAATCTATGCTCTGGGCTTACCTCCTTTCGTGGATACAGCTACCACGCCAGTAAGGCGGCCCTTAATATGTTCATGCTGATTGTAGCCAGTGAGCTTCGCGCGGATAATATCCCCGTCATTACTTTGCATCCGGGATTTGTGCGTACCCGGCCCACGAATAGTCATGCACTACTCAGCACCACGGAATCCGTGGAGGGTATGCTGCGTGTCATCGAAAAATTAACGCTGGAAAATTCCGGCGGTTTTTACGGGCATGACGGTGGGAAACTGAACTGGTAATTTCGGCTCAGGGAAGCAACGAAAGCTGCGTCGGCATGGATATCGTGATCGCAAGCTCGTAAGGATTTTCCAGAATGCCCACTTCCGGTTTTTCACCGGTAAGATCATAGGCAATTGTCGCAATGCCCTGACTGCCATCTTCAATAAAAATCTGGAAGTGCCGCGTCACAACATAGCCACAGACAACCAAAGTTCCCTGTGGAGGAAGAGCGGTATTCACAAGTGGCGCAAAAATTTCATCGGTAATAACCGCGTCTCCTTTTTCGATGTCGGGATGCTCGCTGCGATATTTATGATGCCATCGCACGGCGTCCTCTTTCTGGCTGATATGCGTCACCGCGTTACTCAGGCCAGCGGCATGGTAAATCTCCAGAAACTTTTCTGTCATGACGGGCGGGCAGATTGTTTCCTCAACGTCCCAAAAGGCATGCAGACGCGCCGTGGAGTTATTGGCAGCTCCCAGAGTATAGTTGCGCGCCGCATAGATGGCGGGAATTTTCTCCGGAGAGCCTCCCAGCGCCGCATTCATATCCGCATCATATTGCATTGGCTGAAGCCGGTGCCAGAGGCCGTACTCGGCGATTCCAAAGAAAGGTGCTACCACCTGAAAAAGATCCGGAAAACGGACAAACGCGCCGAAACAACAGCCCCCTCCGCCGCTGTATCCAGTGATATTGATATTGCGCGGCTCCACTTCGGCCGGAAAGGCATCGATGCTTTCCATGATGGCGTCAACTACGTCGTGAACATCCAATCCCCCGCTGTCGAATTTCCCGCCAGATTTGCCCCGTCCGCGCATATCTGGGGCTATACAAAATAATCCCCTCGCCGCCAGATCACGTATGTCCTGAGCCACGACACTTCGGTCTCCGCTGAATCCATGCAGCACCGCCAATATGGGCTTGGCCGTACCGTCGTCGATATAGGCAACATCCGCGTAAAGCGGTCCACTGCCATCCAGCGAACTGACGTATTCGATTTTTTTAACGGTGATATTCATAGGAAAGGCTTTCTATTACCTTTCAAAGAAGCAGCAGATACCAGCCGAAAAATCAAATG
>JBDSIH010000116.1:0-1793 GCA_039918055.1 Chthoniobacterales bacterium | reverse complement strand
ACTCCACAAGACGGTGGTCGAGAAAAGGGACTCGCGCCTCCACGCTGTTTGCCATGGAGTTTCGATCTTCCCAGTGAAGCAGCATGGGAATGGTCGATTTGGTGAGCATGAGCCGCGACAGCCAGGGAACATTCAGGCTCGGAGCTTCTTTCCCATCAAAGTGCCAGGGTGCGGAAAAGCGGATTTGGTTCTTGCGCACATATTGCGGCGACAGCCAATGCGGTTCACTGAGTAGTTTTTTTCGGATGGCCGAAGGTTCAATTCCCCAGGAAGGGGCAAACCAGAATAACAAGGCATTAAGGGAATGTTGCAATTTCCAGCCATGAAACTTCTTTAGTGCCCGGGCTTCGGCAGCGGTATTTGCAAAACTTGATGTCAAAAATTGATTTAGCAGATGAAGGCCAAAAAATTGGGGATAACTGGCAAGCTGCTCATCTCCGCCCTGGCCATCCAGCATAACAAGGACATTGTCCGATTTCGCATGGCGGAAAAGTTCGTACTGGCCAAAAATGCTCGCATTCGCCAATGGCTCATCCTGATGCCATACTAATTTCGACAAAAGGGCCATCGCCTGATCCTGATCTGGAAAAATGTGATGAGCGGTCGATCCCGTGCAGGCTTCTACGGCTTCCATGAAGGCACGTTCATCACATTCCGGTTCGATAAAACAACAGGAGTAGGTATTCTGCTTTTCGGCGGAATTTGTTTTGCTCAGTAATTCATGCACGGTGCAGACAATGGAGCTGGAATCCATGCCTCCAGAAAGGCAGGAGCCCACGGTAACATCGGATCTTAAATGCAGGCGGATGACATCGAAGAAAATGGATTTATACTTTTCCCATGCTTCTTCAAAAGTTCCCTGAAAAGGAGCAGGAGTGTGTAAAGTATACCATGTCTTTACGACGAGCGGTTGCTTAGGGCTCCATTTTTTTGAATGCAGGAGTGCATATTCTCCCCCCCGTAATTGGCGAACCCCTTCAAAAAGCGTTTCAGAGGTATGGTCCTGCGCTCCATAAATCAGATAGTCAGCAATGCGCTGCGAATTGCCCTTTGCGCTAAAGGCCTTTAAGCCGGTGAATTGCTTGATCTCTGAAGCGAATGCGATGCCGCGCTCTGATTCATAATAATACAGCGGTTTGATTCCGAAGCGGTCACGCGCAAGAAAAAGAGTTTCCGTGTGAGAATCCCATAACCCGAAAGCAAACATACCCAGAAAACGATCCAGGCATTTAACGCCCCAGCAATCATAGGCAGCCATAATAACCTCGGTATCACTGTCAGACCGAAAGGAGTAGCCCTGGTGCTCAAGCTCTGTCCGTAATTCTTTGTAATTATAAATTTCTCCGTTAAAGACCACGAGGTAGCGATCCCCCATGTATGGCATCGGCTGCATCCCGGCGGGAGAAAGATCAATGATGCTTAGACGCCAATGCGCCAACTCCACAACGCCATGGGCGCACGAAACGGTCTTTTGCCCCTTACTGTCAGGACCACGATGGCTCATATCCAAAAGATGATCTTCTGGATCCGGGGAGCCGAAATATATCCAAATGCCGCACATGGGGTTTGTTAAAAGCTTATAGATCGCCGACGGTCTCGTGTAAGCGTTTGTCCAGCCCCTGGGTGGTCCACCAGCGATAAATTTGTGCAGTGGAAGCGCCCCAGCCGTTTTGCTCATCAATATAGTCCAGTAATCGGGCGTAGAGCTCGAACCAGCGGGGTTTGACGTAGGATTCCGGATGCCAGAGCAAAGTTACCACGCCGCGCATTTCAGCGACCTGATCAATAATTCT
>JBDSIH010000115.1:0-5929 GCA_039918055.1 Chthoniobacterales bacterium | reverse complement strand
AAAGGGGACTCTCCCGCCCTTCCCCCCATGGAGGGATCGGGATTTATCATTGATCCACAGGGATATATTCTTACCAATGCTCATGTTTTGGAAGGTGCGGATCCGAAAAGGATCGTGCTTCGCATGAAGGATGGTCGGGAACTTCCCGCAAAAATAGTCGGCTTAGATTCCCGGACGGATATTGCAGTCCTCAGGATCAATGCCCCAAATCTACCGGTAGCCCAGCTTGGCAATAGCGATGAAATAAAGGTGGGGCAATTTGCCTTCGCTATCGGAGCGCCATTTGAACTAGCGGACTCATTCAGTATGGGAATCATCAGCGCCAAAGGGCGCAGTCACGTTACCTCATCATCTAATTTTGAAGACTTTATCCAGACCGACGCTTCCATCAATCCAGGAAGCAGTGGTGGGCCTCTTTGTGATATTGAAGGCCGTGTCATAGGCGTCAATTCGCTCATTCACGGAATCAATCGCGGTCTGGGATTTGCTATCCCCATTAATCTTGCGAACAGAATTGCCCAGGAATTAATCCGAAATGGTAAGATTGTTCACTCGGGAATCGGTATTACCATTTCGACATTGAGAGATACCGTGGAGTTTCATCCTTTTGCGAAAGGTCTGGAGGATGGAGTGATCGTGGAAGGTGTATTTTCCGGCTCGCCAGCGATGAGGGGAGATATCCGCCCCACGGATATCATTCTTAGCATTGACGGAATCGCCATGCGAAAAGACAACGAGCTCCAAAAATACATCCTTGAGAAAAAAATCGGCGATACCGTTTCACTGCTCGTCTGGCGGGGAGGAAAGACCCGCACGGTAAAGATTACGACTGAAGCGCTGCCCGAACCGGCACTTCCTGCGGCGATTACACTGCCTGAAAATAAGCCGAAAAAGAAGCCTCCGGACCTTACGCTGGAAATGCTGGGAATCCAGTTGCAGGATCTGACGCAGGATCTCAGGAAAAAAATGAAAATCCGCGAGAAGTCCGGCGTGCTGGTAAGCGGTGTGAGCCCCGAGGGAAAGGCGGCTATGGTAGACCTGAAAGCCAGCGATGTGATTTTGGAAATTAATTATATGCCTGTTCACAACAAGGCAGAATTGTCGCAGGCATTGAGCCACTCCAGTGCGGAGGATGGTATTCTTACGCTTATCGAGCGGAATGATGAGAAAAGCTACCGCATCCTGAAATAGAGCGGTAATTTTACCGCTCATTAGAAATAGCATTTGCCTTTCAGAATCGCAGCCTGCGATAGTTCCCGCACATGTCCCGGCGAATGCTTACAGAGATTGGAAAGAGCCAGCGCATCACCATTCTGGAAACGCTGAAACGCCGCGGCCCGTTATCGGTACGTGAGCTCTCCTTGCTGCTTCGAATGAGCTATATGGGAATTAAGCAGCATTGCATCACTTTGCACAAAGACGGTTATCTGGATACCTGGCGAAAACCCGGCGCCATTGGTCGCCCGCAAATGCTTTATCGTCTTACGCAAAAAGCGGGCGAGCTTTACGAAAGACCCGACAACCGTCTTAGCCTGACAATTCTCGAAGCCTCCAAAAAACTTTTTGGCCCCACTGCGGCGGAAAAACTACTTTTCCATTTTTTTCAGCTCACGGCAGCGGAGTATGCAAAACGCCTCCGTGGGGAAACTCCTCTCGAGCGGGCACAGTGGTTTGCAAGACTGCGGGATCAGGAAGGCTACGTAGCACAATTTTTGAGCGAAGATGGCAAAACACAAATCATCGAGCATCATCATCCCTACCTTGAGCTACAGGATGCGTATCCTTTCTGGGAACGGCAGGAAACGGAAATGATTCAGCGTCTGATCGGCGTGCCAATACGACGAACCACTGAACGGGAAAGCGGTATGTACCGCAATATTCTGACGCTGATACTGCGTTAGTGAATCAGGCCCCAGCGCTTGCTGAATGGCCAGTAAACGAGAAACCCTTTTCCCGCCACATTCTGTTCGGGAACAAATCCCCAGTATCGGCTGTCGCTCGAGTTATAGCTGTTATCACCGAGTGCAAAATAGTATTTTGGCGGCACTGTGACTTTTGATTTTGTGGTGGTGAGATACAGAAAAGAATGAGGAGGATTTGAGTATCCCCGATAACCATTCTTCGCGCTCATTACGCGTTGGAAGACTTCCTGCTCGGCAAGCTTTTCATTAATGTATAGACTGGGAGAATCGATACGCAGCGTGTCTCCCGGAAGACCCGCGAGACGTTTAATGTAATGCTGTGACCCCATTTCCGGAGGATGGCCTTCTTCAATGCGTTTGATATTTGTCGTTTTGAAAACAAAGACGTTACCTCTCTGCGGCGGGATGAAATTATAACTCAATTTATCCACAAAAACCTGGTCGCCCGTATCCACATAGCCGTGCACGATGGCATCTCCTTTTTGAAAAGAAACGCCGGGCATCAATCCAAAATAGAGGGTGAGGGTATCCGCCGGTGCGAAGACCGTGTAAGTGTCATTGTTACAGACAATTTTTGTAAACGTAAAAAAGTGCAAATACGTCTGTTCCTGCAAACCAATTAACGTGCTGTCATTTTTTGCGATAACATCAATGTATGTGCGTCCAAGCTGCAGCATTTCAAATGCGCGGATGAGGGGATTAGGAATAGGAACATCTCTTGGCGTTGATTCTCCCACAATGCCATAAAGAGTCGGCTGCATGGAGCCTGTTGGAATTTTAAATGGCTGCAGAAAGTAAGCGCGTATTCCTGCTGCGATAATTATGGCGATAATGATCACCTCGCAGTTTTCCCGCCATCCGGAATCCGGGGGAGGAGGGGCATAGCGATCCGCTGTGGTCTGAATTACCTCAGAAAGACTCTGCACTTCGGAAGGATTTCGTGCCTTGATCGCTTTTTTAAGATCTGCCAGTTCCTGCTCAAAATGCGCGATCTGGTCATCCGTCCACAAATCACGGCGATACTGCAGTAATTTCTTCGCTGCCTGGTGAAGATGGCGGGCGTCTTTGATGTAGCGTGGCGTTAAAAAAAACACGGCGATTAGTTGGTTTTAAGAACTTCGATGAATGCTTCCTGGGGAATATTGACGGATCCGATGGATTTCATGCGCTTCTTGCCTTCCTTCTGCTTCTCCAGCAATTTGCGTTTACGGCTAATATCACCACCATAGCATTTTGCCGTCACGTTTTTGCGCATCGCAGAAATGTTTTCGCGGGCAACAATCTTGCCGCCAATGGCTCCCTGAATGGATACCTGGTAAAGCTGCTTTGGAATCACTTCCTTCAGCTTTGCGGCCAGCATGCGTCCACGCGCCTCGGCTTTTTCGAGATGAACGATACTGGAGAACGCATCCACCGGTTCGTCATTCACAAGGATATCCAGCTTCACGAGTTTTGCCGCGCGGTAGCCCTGTGTCTCGTAATCCATGGAACCGTAACCACGGGTAATGGTTTTAATCTTGTCGTTGAAATCCACGAGAATCTCATTCAAAGGCAACTCAGCCGTCAGCATGACGCGGCGATCATCGATCGACTCCGTATGAAGAACCACGCCGCGCTTATCCATCATGAGCTGCATGATATCGCCAATGTTTTCATTAGGACACAGTACGAAGGATTTTACGATCGGCTCGCGAATTTCTGCAATGACACTTGGGTCAGGAAGGTGTGCCGGATTATCAATCTCCAGGCGTTCGCCATTGGTTTTAACCACTTCAAAAATAACGCTTGGGTAGGTGGCGATAATATCCATGTCATATTCACGACGCAGACGCTCCTGAATAATTTCCATGTGCAGCAATCCGAGGACGCCGCAGCGGAATCCGAAACCAAGCGCCACGGAACTTTCCGGCTGAAAGACAAATGCCGAATCATTTAGCTGCAGTTTGCCCATCGCTGCCTTGAGATGCTCGAAGTCCGCTGTATTAATCGGATAAATTCCGCTGAATACCATGGGATGAATTTCCTGAAAACCGGGCAGGGCTTCCTCTGCGGATTTACGCGCATCGGTGAGCGTATCGCCAATCTTAATCTCCGCGGTCGTCTTGATATTCGCGATGAAATAACCGACATCGCCCGCAGACAGACTTTGCTGCGCGAGCATCTTGGGCGTAAAGATTCCGACCTCTTTGATATCGTAAACTTTATTAGTGCTCATCAGACGCACAGCCTGACCGGGCTTTACGGATCCTGAGAATACCCGAATGTAACTTACCACGCCGCGATAACCGTCGTACATGGAATCAAATACGAGACAGCGCAGAATATCGTCTTTAGCTTTAGGTCCCGGAATACGGTGCACAACCGCTTCAAGAATATCGATAATGCCGATGCCGGCTTTTGCACTGGCAGGAATTGCTTCCTCGGCAGGAATAGCGAGAATTTCCTCGAGCTGCTTTTTGACACTTGGGAGATCCGCATTCGGCAGATCGATCTTATTAATAATCGGGATAATCGTCAGGCCTTGCTTCACCGCAAGGTGCACGTTCGCCACGGTCTGCGCTTCCACGCCCTGTGCGGCATCCACAATAAGAAGCGCGCCTTCGCACGCAGCAAGACTGCGCGAAACCTCATACGCAAAATCCACGTGGCCGGGAGTATCCAGAAGATTCAGGCGATACTCGATGCCGTCCTTCGCGCGGTAAAACATATTAACAGGATGCGCCTTGATCGTAATGCCGCGCTCACGCTCCAGATCCATCGAGTCCAGGAGCTGGTCCTGTTTTTCACGATCAGCCGTGCGGCCAGTCGTTTCGAGAAGACGATCGGAGAGAGTGGTTTTCCCATGATCGATATGGGCTATGATACAAAAGTTACGGGTCAAAGACATCGGAAGGCTGCGAATATCGTCAACAGAACGCCTCGGGTCAATTTCCGTCTTTTGTTAAATCAGGATTGTCCAATGGCGATGCGCCCGCTTTGATCTTGGCCAGCGATGGAAACCAGGCCGAAAATGAAAATGTCACCCGCGGTAATAGCGGTCATTATGCTTACCATGGTCGCGCTGATTCCGCCGCTTGTTGTGCTTTCGCTGGGAATCGGCAAATACTGGAAGGAACGTTCTCATGTCGAAAAGACGCTTCCGGCCGGACAAACCGAGGTTTTGCGGCAGATGGTGGAAACGGCGGCAAATAAGCAATTCGAAGGCATTGAGAAAGCCAAACTATCCGACCCGAATGAACAGGCTACGGCACAGTCGGTCGATGCACTCCTGAAGAAGGCGGGCATCAGCAGTCCCACTGCCACACCCGTCACTAAATGATTCTGGTAACCTTTGCCCTGACCTATGAAGGGCAAATCTTCGAAAAGGCAGTAAAGGGCAATCCTGACATCCGGATTCTATATACGGGTGTCGGTAGCGACCGCGCAAAAAAGGCCATCGACGACTTTTTGACCAATAATCGACCCAGCCATATTTTGGCGTCCGGTTTTGCCGGAGGCGTTAAGCCGGATATAAGGCGCGGGGACCTGATCGTCGATTTTCCGGATTCTGTGACTTCCGGGCCGGGAATTATCGATAAATTGGAGGATTCGGGCTTCAGCGTCCAAAAAGGACTCATCCTTACAGTGGATGTGGTAGTTGACTCCAATGAAGAACGTTTAGGGCTTGGTGAGCAAAGGGGCGCTCTGGCTGTCGATATGGAATCTTCGGCTATTCGGGAGTCGGCAGCGGCTTACCAGATTCCGGTGCTTGGGCTCCGTATTGTCACGGATTCCATTCAGGAGCCTTTGCCGGTGCCGCCAGAAGTCCTTTTGGATGCCGCCATGGGAAAGACGTCCATTGGACGCCTGATGCTGCATTTGCTCATGAATCCGGGAAAGATCGGGTCCATGATCCGATTTGCCCAGGACTGTGATCAATGTCGGCGTCAGTTGGCATTGGCCTCGGAAGTCGCGGTAAGCTTATTGGCGGCCCGCTGATTCGTTTAAAATTCGCCGTTATCTCTGTC
>JBDSIH010000114.1:0-1680 GCA_039918055.1 Chthoniobacterales bacterium | reverse complement strand
ACTTAACAACCGAGGCCCCCGCATTTACGAGAGTAATGGGCCCAGGATACAATAACGCGCCCTTTTGTTTTTTGTCTTTGATCTCAATCCAGACATCGGTGGCATTGATGTCCCCGCCAGCGGTTTCGAACATCTTTTCCTTCGGATACGAAACATGAATGTAGGAATGTAAATCCTTTAGCTCTGTCCACCGCGTCTCAGGAAACCACGCTTTGGGATTATCCCGTGAATTGTAATTCGTGCTCAGCACAATTCGCTGAATCTGCGAGATAAGCTTTATTTGTCCGCTTGCGGAAATATCCACGGGCTTATCAGCAATCTGGAAAGTCAACGTCTGCGCAAACAACGCCGCATACGACGCCAGCAGACAAACCAAGGTGAGAATTCCTTTGTGAATCATGTTTCAAGTGCGGGGTAATCGGTATACCCACCCTCGCCCGGCGCATAGAAGGTGGAGGGATTTGGCTCATTAAGCGGTGCGCCTTTTTGAAAACGCAACGCGAGATCGGGGTTTGCAATGTAAAGCTGTCCAAACGCAACCGCGTCCGCCTCCCCATCCGCCAGAGCCTTCTCCGCAGTTTCAAGGGTAAAGCCTTCATTGGCAATGGTGATTCCTCCAAATTCCTCCCTCATCATCGGACTCAGACGCGGTTGTTTAAGCGATTCTCGCGTGCAGAGAAATGCAATCTTCCGCTTGCCAAGCTCGCGGGCGACATATCCGAATGTAGCGGCGGGATTGGAGTCTCCCATAGAGTAGACATCACAGCGGGGAGCCAGATGCATGCCTACGCGGCCTGCGCCCCAGACTTCTATGGCGGCGTCGGCCACATCCAGCATCAAGCGCGCTCGATTCTCAATCGGCCCGCCATATTCATCGGTGCGTTGGTTCGTACCGTCCTGCAAAAATTGATCGAGCAGATAGCCATTTGCCCCATGAATCTCAACTCCGTCAAAACCTGCCGCGAGGGCATTTTCCGCGCCTTTCCGAAAGTCCTGAACGATGCCCGGTATCTCTGCCGTCTCCAGCGCACGCGGCGTTACAAATGTTTTTTCGGGACGGAGAAGACTCACATGCCCCTCCGGCGCAATGGCACTCGGCGCGATCGGCAATTGCCCATTGAGATAAGCCGGATCTGAAACACGCCCCACGTGCCAGAGCTGAAGCAATATTTTCCCGCCCGCCTCATGCACACCAGCGGTTATATTTTTCCATCCCTCCACTTGCTCCGGAGACCAGATTCCCGGCGTATCCGGATAACCAATTCCCATTGCGGAAACCACGGTCGCTTCCGTAATAATCATCCCCGCGCCTGCACGCTGGCAGTAATATTTGCGCATGAGATCATTCGGCACATGGCCTTCGCTCGCGTGACACCGCGTGAGCGGAGCCATGATAATGCGATTGGGCAATTCCAAATCTCCTACACGGATCGGATCAAATAAATTGGGCATAAACAGGTGATGTAATTCTCGCAACACTACGCCAAGCCTGTCCATGCGTGAAGCGAAAGCTTTTATGAACTCCCCGCTCCTTCTTGTTAATCTCGGGCAGGGTAGCTATTCTTCGCCCGCCCGCTGAACTATGAAGACCCTTGAAGAAAAACAAATCGAGGTAAAATTATTTCTTCGCAATGAAGAAAAGTCGACGCTCGCTAAACTCGAAAAAACAATCTCCGGAAA
>JBDSIH010000113.1:0-2975 GCA_039918055.1 Chthoniobacterales bacterium | reverse complement strand
TATATCGCGGATGACGGTTATCTTTTCAAATTCATGAAAAATCCTGTCTTGCGGGGAATTGGCAGAGTCACCAAGGTCACGCTTGCCTCCGCAGAGACTATCGAGATAAATCTTACGATCAAATAGGAACTCGGCTAACCCACCCCAAAACGCGCGACAGGACTTCGCTGGGAGCCTCACCAGATGGAGACCTAACCAAACTTTAACTGGAAAAATCTACCGCAAATACTAGCTTGTATGTGTTGGAAAGAATGCCCCAAAACAAATAATACCATTCTATTTATGAAAAACAAATACTGCACCTTACTTTCATTGGCGCTCGGGTTGCTGGCGGCATTTCCAATCCATAGCCTCGCTGCGGATCCGGGTATTTATTATTACTTCGAGGATAACAGCGATCCCACGATGCCAATAAATTCCGGGGACGGACCATTTAATTTTCATTATCTCGGAGACACGCTGCAAACCACGACGCAGGCCAAATTTGGTAAGGGCAGCATGTTAATTGGCGAAAAAAAGGGTGATGCACTTTACATCAATCACGGAAATGGATTTGCCTCCCAGCAATCTGAATTTAGTGACGGCATAGAGAAAATGACCATTACCGCCTGGGTGCGCCCCGCGAACCCTCCGGAAGGGCGAAACAGTTTCTATCCCGGATTTTGGATTTTCGGCCGATTGTCAGGGAATGATGGTTGGGGCCCTGGCCACTTTACCTTTGGTTTTGCGTATGACAAATTGCAGTTTACCTATTATAGCGACGGAGGGCAAAAGCAGACCTTTAATTCCTCCCCAATAAAGTACGTCGAATCGGAGGAATGGACACATGTGGGCATGACCTTTGATCAGGGAAAGATTGTCTTTTATTTCAATGGCCTCCCGATTGGCGATGCGGATGGCACCCCTGTTAAAGCTACCAATATTTCCCAGGTAGATGGCAAAAGCATACTTATCGGATTTTCCAATAATCACAAGGGAGATTGTATTGATGATTTTGGGTTTTTGGTCGGGCGTGCGTTGACCGAATCCGAAATAGATACCGTTTATAATAAAGGGCTTCAGGAATTTGTAAAAGGCACTGCCGCCAAGGCCGCCCCCGCTAAAGCACCTGTCAAAAAGTAACTCTTTCCGGCATCCGATAATCAGGAGGTGTTTCGAGAAGCGCCGCTTTTTCCCGCAACCGCCCAGGTCACGCTTTATCGCAGCGATATGGTTGATGGCTACTTTGGCCGCCCGGGCATTGAGCGCGTGAACTCTCGAACCATACGTTGCCGAATTCGCACGATCGATATCGTGCGATGGCTCTAAGCTGAGAAGCAGCTGATTTTTTCACGATACATTAAAGATTTAAAAATATGTCCGATTGCAGAAATTACTGGGTAAGTGTAGCCACCAGGCTGTCTCTCCCGCTTCTTCCGCTTGCTGCGGAGGGAAAGCTCCGCGCGGTGATGCCCCGGGAGCACGATGGTAAGTGGGATAGTTTATACCCGCAGATGCCACTGGAGCAGTTAGCTTACTTCGAAGGTTTTGCGCGGCTCCTCTCGGGCATCGCTCCGTGGCTTGAACTTGATGAGCCGGAGGCACTCCCTTTCGCCGAATACGCGCGCGCTGGCCTGAAATCGATTTTTGATTCGTCTTCGCCGGATTTCTATGATTGCAGTACAAGAAAGGCGATAGTGGATGTTTCATTTCTGGCGCAGGCAATTATTCGGGCTCCTCGAGCGCTTTGGGAACCGCTCGATGCGAGTACTAAACAAAACATTCTTCAGGCTTTTCGTAAAACACGGGTGTATCTCGCACATCCTTCAAACTGGCTGCTCTTCGCGGCAATCATTGAAGCCGCGCTATATCTCTGCGGCGCCGAAGATTGGGATCGCATGCGTATCGACTATGCCGTACGCCAGCACTTGCAATGGTACAAGGGCGATGGTTTCTATGGCGACGGCGAATTTTTCCACGCGGACTATTACAACTCGTTTGTCATCCAGCCAATGCTCGTCGATATCATGACGCGTCTTTGGGATCTTGAAATTCGTTGGGAGCGTCTCAAGGAAACCGTTATGCATAATGCCCGGCGTTACGCCGCCATCCAGGAGCGATTTATTTCACCGGAAGGCACCTTTCCAGCGATAGGTCGCTCGGGCACCTACCGGGCAGCAGCTTTTCAGGCGCTGGCGCAGATGGCATTACTTCATGAACTGCCCGGGCATATCAAACCGGCGCAGGTCCGGGAGGCGCTTACCGCGGTCACTCGCCGCACGATCGAAGCGCCGGGAACCTTTGATGACAAGGGGTGGTTGAAAATCGGTATTTGCGGTTCACAGCCCGCGCTGGGGGAAAACTATATTTGCACGGGGAGTCTCTATCTTTGCAGCAATGGTTTACTTCCACTTGGTCTTCCCGCGAGCGATCCTTTCTGGAGTGATCCCTCCGCGCCATGGTCTGGAAAACAAATCTGGGGTGGGGAAAATGTTCCGTATGATCCCGAGGCTTCCATGCCTGCTTAATAGGATGCTTCCGTCTGCGCGATCGGTGTCCCTGCGATAAGGAAATATACCTTTTCTTATTATCTCCACGCGCTATCACTCAGCCGGATTAAAATTTAATAATAACATACTTAAAATCAAGATGAGCGAGAACGCCGATAGTTTACGTGAACAGGGTTCGGGGCCACAAGACGAGCAGGTCTGGCATGGCATTTTCCCCATTGTGCAGCTTCCCTGGGACTCGGATGAAAATATCGATTATCCGGTCCTGAAACGCGAGATTGACTGGCTTGTATCAGAAGGATGCCGCGGCTTAGTGGTGGGAATGGTGACGGAAGCCCATCGCCTCACGGATATCGAAAGGGATCAGCTGAATGAAAAATTGGTGGAGTACGCTGCGAATCGTGTGCCCGTCGTTGCAAGTGTGGGAGATGAGAGTTCCCGGCAGGCATGCAGACATACACGCGCGGCAGAAAGTGCAGGCGCCTC